>JARXZD010000009.1 GCA_029893765.1 Bacilli bacterium PM5-9 | reverse complement strand
TAACAAGGAAAAAGGTTTTTGTCTTTTATAATGTAAAAAAACTATAATACCTTTTAAGGGTTACCCCCTAATTAATATTATAGTTCCTTTTTTTAAGATTATGGTATAATAATAACAATCTTAATAAAGGAGTGAAGTGTATGCCATTTTTTAATTTTTATAATTTAAGTAAAGAAGAAGTATTAAAAGTATCAAAAGAAACATTAAAAGATATTGCAAAAATAGTTGAATGTCCAACAGATTGGTTCAACTATAATAGTATAGAAAGTCATACAATCGTTGATAATGAAATAAAAAGTGATATTTGTTATGTAAGAGTAGAATGGTTTAAAAGAAGTGAAAACATTCAACAGGAAGTAGCTAGAATTTTAAATAATGCTTTAAATAAAATTGGAATTAAAGAAACAGCGATAAATTTTATTGAAATTGATATTGATAAGTATTATGAAGACGGAAAGAAAGTAAGTTTTTAAAAGGTAAAAAAATATGCTAAAGTTAAGAGATTTATTAAAAAATACAATGTTAAGTAAAATGGAATTAGTTATTGAAAATGCTAATTTAGATACAGTTGTTACTAATGTTGGTGTAGTAGACTACGAGTTTGATATTAGTGATAATGTTGAAAAAGATTTTAATCAAAGTGAGTTTTTAATATCAAGTATGTTAGTTGCTAAAAATGATGAAGAAAAATTCTATGAGATTATAAAAAAATTAATAGAAATGAAAACTTGTTCAATTGCAATAAAAAAAGTATATTATGATAAATTACCAGAAAAAGTATACCATTTAGCAAGACAACATAATTATCCTATTTTTATGTATGATGATGAATTAACTTTTGAAGATGTTATATATGAAGTATTATATGAAATAAAAAAGATTGAAAGAATTAACTATTATCAACAAGTAATAGATAATCTTCTAAGTGATTTCTTTACTAACCAAAAAGCTTTTGAATTACTAAATATTGATAATGAAGACCATTATATTTTTGCCTTAAAAGTATGTGAAGAGTTTAATATATCTATATTAAAAAATGCTAACTTAAAAATATTTGAATATTATGATAGCTATATTATTTTCGCAACAATGTCACGAGGTTTAGAATATTATCGAAGTTACTTTGAAGATATTTTAAAAGGGTATGACTATTATATTGGTATAAGCTACTTAGAAATTGATTTGAAAATAGCATTAAAACGTAGTATTGATAACTTAAAACTTGCTAAATTTTTAGAACAGCCAATAGTAACTTTTAATGAAATAAATTTTCTATATGTTGTAATTGATAATTATCAAAATGAAGATTACCAAAAATACATGAATACTTACTTAATGGATGTTTTTGATGATCAACAATTATTAGATACATTAATAAATTATGTTAGATATGAAGGTAATATCAAAAAATGTGCTAAAGAAATGTATGTTCATGAAAATACAATCAGATATCGAGTAAATAAAGCACATGAATTATTAGAAAGAAACTCAAGTGAGTTAGAATTTTATAAAAGTTTATCACTTGCAATCACAATCTATGCTCTAACTAATAGTGATTTTGTAATTTAAACAAAAAAAACCTTAAATAATTAAAATAATAATAATTATTTTAGAATAAATATAAGGTATACTATTATCAAGGAGGTAGTTAATATGAAAAAATATATTAATGGATTGCAAAAAGCAAATCTTGATGATGTATTGGAATCAGTTATTACTGCTTTTCCGTATAGTTCGTTAGAAGGAAAAAGTGAAAAAAGTGAATCACGTGTTGATTACTTATTAAACTTAATTAATCGAACAATAGAAACAAAGTAATTAGGATTTCTCTCTCAAGAAAAAGTGAGGTTCAATATGATTGAATCTCACTTTTCCTATGTTCAAAATTAAATTTATAATTAACGATTAAATTTTATGCTGACATGCATTGCATCACAAAATGGCTTGTCATTTGAGGCACCGCATCGACATAAAGCATATCTATTTCTTGTTTCATATAATTTATTATCTGCTGATTCTAATGGAATATTACCAGTTACAAATAATCCACCATCAACATGTTTAGGAACATCTCTAATGAAACTAATTGATGGTTCTAACTCTGGTTCTATCAAATCACCATCCAATGTCATAATTGTAAGTCTACCTGTTGGACATTGATTTGCAGCTTCAACTGCTTGTTTTTTGCTTTCAGGGTTATTTGAATTTTCAGTTAGTGTCCAAATATCACCGTTTTCTTTGTGACAAAAACGAGCAAAGGCACAGCGATTATCATCTAGAAGATTGATAGTCTCTCCTTCAAGAAGTTCGGCTCTATCTTCATATTTTGAAAAGCCAGCTGTTTCAGTTCCATCAAATTCACATTTAGTATGTGAACCATCACAAAATGGATGATTTGAACTCTTACCACAACGACATAATGCATAATCACTATCAACATCAATTTTTCTGATAGTTTTTAAAACAATCAATCCATCTTGCTCGACAAGTTCTCTTTCATATAAAGGAATATCCTTGCTTACAAGATATGGACCATCTTTTATTATTTTAATTTTGCTATCCATATTAACATACCAACTTTCTTTAATAGTAATATACCCTTATCATACAATAAAAAAAATAGTAATTGTGTAAACCTTGTGATGTTTTTTATATACAACTGTGATATAATATTGAGCAAGAGGTGTTGAATATGTTAAGAAAACTATTTTGGGAAGATCCTTATTTAAGCGAGTGTTCAGCTCATATTACAAGCGTTAATGATGATAAGGTTACAGTTGATCAAACTGTTGCTTATGCATTTAGTGGTGGTCAAGAAAGTGATTATGGAACGATTAATGGCTTTAAGATACTAGAGGCATATAAAGATGGTTTAGATATTGTTTATGTTCTGGAAAATCATAATTTAAACAAGGGTGATGAAGTAATAATTAAAATTGATTTTGATAGAAGATACAAGTTAATGAAACTACATTTTTGCGGTGATTTAGTTTTACAAATAATTATGAAGCGTTATCCAGATATAAAAAGAATAGGTGCCCATGTTAGTGCTGATAAAGTTAGAATTGATTTTGAATTAGATTTTAATATTTCAGAAATGTTTGAATGGATTCAAGAAGAATTAGATCGAGTAATTGCAGCTGATTATGAAATTGAAACAGGATATATTAATGAAGAAAAACAAATTAGATATTGGAAAATAGAAGGGTATGGTCCAGCTAATTGTGGTGGAACACATATTAAAAGTACTAAAGAATTAAATAAAATAAAATTAAAAAGAAAAAATATTGGTGGAGGAAAAGAAAGAATAGAAATGATACCAGCGGACTAAAGTCTGCTTTTTTTATACAAAAAAACAATGGATTAACCATTGTTTAATGATAATTCACCAAAATAATTTATAATTGAATAAATTATTAATGCTCCTAAACTGGCTGTTGAATTAGATGTATCTAAATCAGGAGATACTTCAGCAATATCAAATGCTACAACCTTTTTACTATCAAGAACATCTTTTAGAAGTTCAAGAAATAATTCTGGTTCAATACCAAGTGGCTGAGGGCTACTAACTCCAGGAGCAAAAGGAGAAGCAAATACATCACAACAAACACAAGTATAAATGATATCTTGTTTTTTTGTAAATTCATTTAAGCGATAGTGATTGATTGCTCTATTTTCATGTGTGACATCACCAGCAAGAATATACTCTGATTTAATACTTTTTATATAATCAAACAAAGATAAAGTATTACCACTTTTTTGTATTCCTACACTAATATGATTAAATGGGGCATTCATCTTTACAATATCATCATGAATTTGTCTAAACATTGTTCCTGATGTTGATCTCTCATATGGACGAGAATCAAAATGAGCATCAAAGTTTATTATTCCAAAATTATTATTTACAATATCATAATGTTTAATTAAAGCGCTCATTGTTCCATAACTAACATCGTGTCCACCACCCATTACAATTGGAAAATAATTATTTTCTAAACATTTTGTAATTAAGGTTGCTAGTGTTTCTTGTGCTTGTTCAACAGAAGAAACATAATTAACATCTCCACCATCAAAAATTTTAATTTCATCAGTGAAAGAGCATGGTTTATTACTCAAAAACTCTCTTATTTTTTCTGGACCATTTTTAGCGCCAGGGCGTCCATTATTTAAGACAATTCCCATATCGACTTTGTATCCGATTAAAATAAATGATAGTTTTGTTGGGGCTTTTTTTATATTAGAAGATAAATCTAGATCTTGAATATATTGATGCCAACGAAAACTTCTATAATCTGTCGTACTATCAATTCTTCCTTTCCAACTTGACATATTTGGTTTAGTATAACCTATCATATTACATCATCCTCTCATATGTATTCTATCAAAAAAATCAAAAGAGATAAAGGGAAATGATATGTCTATAAAGCAAAAGTGTTTACATATTGTTTATATATTGCTTTATTATAAAGTTATGATATGATAAACAAAAGGAGGCGGTTATAATGAAATTATTTCGTTGTAAAGTATGTGGACATATTCATAAGGGAGACACTCCCCCAGATATTTGTCCAGTATGTCGTTCACCAAAAGAAAAATTTGAATTGGTAGAAAACGAAGACGAAGATAAGTCGCAGCATTATGATGATGATCATTGTGATGTTGTAGTTGTTGGAAGTGGAGCATCAGCTTTAGTTGCTGCAATTACCTTGCATTTAAATGGATTTAATCCAATTGTTGTTGAAAAGGCTAATAAATTAGGTGGAACAACAGCAAGGTCGGGTGGAAGATATTGGATACCAAATAATAAACATCAAAAAGATGCGAATATTATTGATAATAAAGATGATTGTTTAGCATATATGGTAAGATATTCGTATCCTGAAAAGTTTAATAGTGAAAAGAAGTATTTTGGTATTAAAAAAGAGCAATTTGATTTATTAGAAACATATTATGATAAAGCACCTGAAATGATAGAGTTTTTAGAGGAAAATAAAATTTTAGAAACGGCTATGGATTATAGTTGGAAAAGGAAACCATATCCAGATTATATGGATCATTTAAAAGAAAATAAAGGTATTAGAGGAAGAACTCTTTATACAAAAACTAGTAGTGGTCCAGCAAGTATGGGTAGTGATTTAATTGATATTCTTACTGACTATCTTGAAAAAAATAATATTAAAACAATGCTTAATAGTCGTGTGATTGATATTATAAAAGATAGTGATAAGGTTGTTGGTGTAAAAGTAGATAGTAAAGGTAAAGAACTTACTATTTCAAGTAATTATGGTGTTATTTTTGCAACAGGTGGTTTTTCTCATAATAGTGATTTGATAACAAGATTTCAACCTGCAACGTATTATGGTGGTTGTTCTGTTCCAGAAAATACAGGAGATTTGGTTTCAATTGCTGAAAAACATCGTATTAAATTAGGGAATATGAATAATGCATTTAAAGCACAAAGTATTTTAGATATGTATTTAAAGAATCCTGATGCATCAAGTAGTCTATTTTATCTTATAGGAGATAGTATTTTGCTTGTTAACAAGTATGGAGAGCGACTTATGAATGAAAAACGCAACTATAATGATAGAACAATGAAACATTTTGTTTGGGATGAAAACAATGCTGAATGGCCAAATAGATTAATGTATTTAATTTTTGATAGTAGAGTAGCAAATCTTTGGCGTGGATTTCCGCCAATACCAATGAATAATATTGAAGATTCATCTTATATTTTAAAAGGAAAAACTTTTAAAGAGTTAACTAAAGAAATAAGAAAGTATGTTGATAGTATTAAAGATGAAGTAGAAAATTATTCATTATCAAATGATTTTGAAGATGGACTTTGTAAAACAATAATTGAGTTTAATGAGTATGCTAAAAATGGAGTGGATGAAAAGTTTCATCGTGGCAGCTTTGATTATGATTGTGAGTATACAACTTTTTCTCCAACCGTGCCAGATGTAGAGTGGCCACCAAAAGATTCAAAAAATATTACTATGTATCCTTTTAGTGATGAAGGACCTTATTATGCAATTGTTTTAGCTGCAGGTACTTTAGATACAAATGGAGGACCAATAATAAACAATCATGCTCAAATGATTGGATTTGATGATAAGTCTATTGATGGTTTATATGGTGCTGGAAACTGTATCGCTTCAATTACAAGAAATGCGTATTGGGGTGCAGGAAGTACAATTGGTCCTGGAATGACGTATGGTTATATTGCTGCATTGGATATAATAAAGAAACATAAAAAGTAGTTTAAAAGAATTAGGATTCCTAATTCTTTTTTAGATAAAAAAGACACTTTCGTGTCTTTTAGGATAATTTTATAATTTAGCTAATTAAATATTAGCTATTTTTCTTTCTTTTAAATTTATTTGGTTCTACTATTTTATCACGATAAATATCACTTGATCCTAAAATAATTAAAAATAATGTACCAGTTTGAACCCAAAAAATTGAAAAATCAATAGTATTTGAACTTAACATAGCAACCACAGCCCCAACAATTAATGTAACAAGAGAATGGTTTAGTTTACTTTTGTAAAGATGCCATATTCTTCTAAATTGGGCAAACATATAAATAATAAAAGTTATTGAGCCAACTACTCCAAATGAAATAAATGGTTCTAAAAACATTGAATGAACGTGTTGTGATTGAATTCCATACTTATTTAGATCAGCCGATCCATATTTTGCGATATAATCATCTAAATAATTATGGTTTAAATAATAATAAGTTAAAGGTCCTCTACCAAATAGCCAGGTATCCTTCATCATGATAAAGGCTGCTTTATAGATAGTTGCACGACGTCCTAAAGAAATTCCATATTCAATTAGTCTAGGAATTAAAGGCAATTTTAATATTGATGCAGCTACTGTTGTAACACCAAAGGCTATAGTTGCGATTATAGCTGGCTTTTTCTTACTAACAACAAACATCACAAACCAAGTTAAAAATAGTCCTAACCAAACAATTCTACTTCCAGTTAAATATAATGCAATAATATTTAATAAGGCAGCTATTGTATATAATTCTCTATTTTTTTTAGAATCAATAATTTTATAAACACAAAATGACTCAGCAAATAAAATCATCATCGCATAGTAGTTAGCATTAAAGAAAAAAGTTCTAACTCTAAATTCGGGTTTATTTGAAATATCAAAGAAGTTTACTAAGTTTTCAACAGTGATAACATAGTATGCTTGTTCAAAGAATGCTATTATTACACAAACTAAACTCATTACTATCATAATATTTATAATACTTTCAAATAGTTTTTTATGAATGTATTGGCGATAGTAAATAACAACCACAAATACAAAAAACATTCCAACACTTATTAAAGCACCTAGCCAATTTTGATAAAATAGTGATGTTATCAATAAATATCCTGAGAATGCTAATAAAGACCATGCTGACATCATTTTTTTCATGATATTTTTTAAATCACATTTTATTATTGCATAGAGTGCGATAATAAAAATAACGAGTGCAGTAATTATATAATGAAAAAACAATGAAAATGCTAATATTGTAATTAGTCTATCATTGGTTGAATAGTTATATTTAAAATCGTTAATGAAATTTCTAAATATTTCCATAAAGCACTCCTTAAAAGAATACAAATTATCTAAATTAATGATATTTTCATTATACCACATTATTAATATAATTATATTGTTAGATTATGGACATAAAAATAATATTGTTTGAATTATTTTAATAGTCTATACTTAAATAAAGAAAGGGCGTTTTTAAATGAATAAACAAGATGTATTTAAAATGGGTTTAACAAGGCAAGAGGTTATAAAAAGAGTTAGTCAAAATTTAGTTAATGACTATGATGATAATTATACTAAATCAACTCTAAATATATTTAAAGATAATATAGTTACGCCTTTTAATATAATAATTGCTTTTATAGGTTGTGCTTTAGCCTTAGTAGGTGCCTATATAAATATGTTGTTTATTTTCATTATTGTTTTAAATATTGCCGTGGGAATAATTCAAGAGTTAATTGCTAAAAGTTTAGTTGAAAAATTATCATTGTTAAATGTCGATAAATGCACAGTGATAAGAGATGGTAAAGAACTTATCATTGATAGTAATAAAATAGTTGTTGATGATTTATTAATAATAGATGCTAATCATCAAATTATTTGCGATGGAATTGTTGTTGCAGGTGAGGCTGAAATAAATGAAGCATTATTGAGTGGTGAGTATGATCCAATAATAAAAAAAGAAAGTGATCAAGTTTTATCTGGAAGTTATGTAATTAGTGGAAAAATTTATGTTAAAGTAGAACATGTTGGTGAAGAAAACTATGCAATAAAAATTTCAAAAGAAGCTAAAAAACATAAAAAGATTTCTTCAGTATTGATGGGTTCAATGAATAAAATTTTAAAAATAATAACTATTTTTATTTTACCAGCAGGTTTATTACTATTTATTAGATCATTATATGTTGAACCTAGAACTTTATATGATGCTGTTGTATCAACAAGTGCTTCAATTATTGGGATGTTGCCTATTGGTGTAGTTTTATTGATTACTGCTTCTTTAGCAACTGGGGTAATAAGGTTATCGAAAATGAAAGTTTTAGTTCAAGAGTTACATGCTTTAGAATCATTATCAAGAGTTGACTTGATTTGTTTAGATAAAACAGGAACACTAACTGAAGGTGTAATGAGTGTTGAGGGACTAAAAATAATTAATCGTGAATATGATGATAATAAAATTAAAAATATTATGCAATCAATATTAGGTGTATCAAAAGAAAACAATGCTACTTTCAAGGCAATGGAAAGATATTTTGATAAAAAGAATGATATTGATGTTTATGCAATAACTAGCTTTTCATCACAAAGAAAATGGAGTAGTGTTAGTTTTAATGAAAATGAGACATTTTATTTGGGTGCACCAGATGTTTTAGTAAATGATTTAAAAATAGATGAATATTTAAAAGATAGTAAAAGAGTTATTTTGTTAGCAAGTGCTAAGGGTGTTAATAAAGATAGTGAGTTATTAAAAAATATAGAGCCAATTGCTTTAATATCACTTGATGATCCAATTAGAAAAGAAGTAAAAGAAACAATGGAATATTTTAAAAAACAAGATGTTGATATTAAAGTTATTTCTGGTGATAATCCAATAACTGTATCAAAGATAGCTCAAGATTCAGGAATTGATAATTACGATAAATATCTTGATTTATCAAAGATAAGTGATGATGATTTAATTCTTAATGCAAAAAATTATACAATATTTGGAAGAGCTAATCCTAATCAAAAAAAGTTATTAATTGAAGAATTTAAAAAAACTAATACTGTGGCAATGACTGGAGATGGTGTCAATGATGTATTAGCTTTAAAAGAAGCAGATTGTAGTATTGCAGTTGCTCAGGGAAGTGATGCTGCTAAAAGCGTTTCACAATTAGTTTTAATTGAATCTGATTTTAATGATTTACCAAATGTTGTTAATGAAGGTAGAAGGGTTGTTAACAATATTACTAAAGTAGCATCTGTTTATTTTGTTAAAACAATTTATTCAGCACTATTAACTGTTTTAGCAATCTTAATTGGTTCTGCTTATCCTTTTACACCTATTCAAGTTACATTAATTAATTTTGCCTTAGTTGGTATACCAACATTTGCAATTACTTTTGAAAGTAATGATGAGCCAATTAGTGGGGATTTTATAAGTAAGACACTTGGTAGAGCAATTCCAAATGCACTTGCTATTATAATTATGATTTGTATGATAAAAATGCTTGTTGTTATGAATCTAATTAATTTAAGCTCTCAACAAACATTACTTTATCTTATTGTAGCTAGTATAACTTTATTAACTGTTTATCAAATAAGTAAACCACTTAATAATTTTAGAAAGTTTTTATTAAGCTTTTCAATAGTTACCTTTGCTGTATCTTTATATACTTTTAAAGATATAATTGATTTACAAATACCAGGTGTTTTAGATATAATTTTATTTATATTTGTTTTAATTTTTGGTGTCTATTTAATTGAACCATTACATAAAGTTGCTAATTATTTGATTAAAAAAATAAATAAGTTTTTAAATAAATAGAAGCTAATATTAAATCCGCTAAAAGAAAGGAAACTGAGTTCCTTTCTTTTTACTTATAATGTTAAAAAAGTAGTTTGACAATTATAATGTAATAATAGTTGATATATTAAGTTAGAATATATAAATGTGTTTCATAATCTAGGTTGAATATATCCTATATTTTTGGTATAATATTTACAAGTGAGGTGAATGTATGAATAATATTTCATTATGCTCTATGAGTGAAGCTAATCAAAATTTTAGTAAGGTGGCAAAAAAACTTGAAAAAGAGGGAAAAGCTATTATACTAAAAAATAATAAACCTAGATTTTTAATTATTAATATTGAGGATGAAATAATGTCATTGGGTTTATCAAATGAAAATATTAAACAATTAGTTTTAAGTAAATGTGAATTTGGAGGAGAATTAATTGATTGAAGGAATTAAAAAAAAGAAATTTAAAGAATGTGATTTAAACGATATATTTTTTAATAGCCTAAAAAATGATTATGAAGGATTTGAAAATTGGTTTAAAAGTAAATCAGAAGAAAGTGCATATATAATTGACGAAAACGGTTTAATTGAAGGTTTTATGTATATTAAGTTTGATGAGGATGAAGTTATAGAATTTGAGAATGGCACTAATATAGATGCGGATCCTACAAGAATGAAAATTGGTACTTTCAAGACCAATGATGTTATTAGAGGAAGACGATTTGGCGAGGGTTTATTAGGTGTTGCACTAAAAGAATGGTCAAATAATAAGCGATGCAATAGCATATATGTTACAACATTTCCTAAGCAAAAAGAATTAATTGGAATGCTAGAAAGATATGGATTTCTATTAAAAGGAGAACTCAAGAATAGTGGTGGAGAATTAGTTTATATGAAGCTGAAAACTGATATTGATTTTGATGACCCATATAAATCCTTTCCATATATCAATAGAAAAAGAAAAGGAAAAATGATTTTGATTAATGAAGAGTATCACGATAATTTATTTCCTAACTCTATACTAAAGAACACAAAAGCAAATATTTTCCCTTCTGACGTAAGAAATGGTATCGTGAAAACATTTGTGAGTGAGTCTAAAACATTATTGGAATTAAAAAAAGGGGATTTCGGAATAATTTATAGACAATCAAACGATGAGCCAAAGCGACACAAGTCATGTGTTACAGGGTTTTGTGCAATTATAAATACAGAAAAGGTAAAAGATAACAATAAATTTTTTATGACGCTAAATAATTTTAAGTTAAAATTAAGAAATAAAACAACTTTAGCTGATGAAAAGATTGATGAATATTACAATAAAAGCAAAAATTTAATAATAATAAACATGTTATATTGTTTTGCTCTTGGTGAGGGTAATAATGTAACATATCAAAAACTTATAGAGAATAATTTATGGTCTTCAAAAGGTAGTCATCCATATAGCCGTAATTATGTTTTTAATGATTTAAAAAAAATTATAGAATTGAGTGGTAAAAATGTGCAAAATACTTATATCGATTAATCCAGAATATGTGAATAAAATTTTTTCAGGTGAGAAAATATATGAATTCAGAAAAATTAAAGCAAAATATAAGCCAGATAAAATAATAATCTATTGCACGGCACCTGTGTCAGCAGTTGTAGGAGAGGCTGCAGTAACAGATATTTTATCTGAATCTCCCAATGATTTATGGAGTATAACTAGACATGAGGGTGGAGTAAATGAGGAATTCTTTTTTAAATATTTTAAAAATAAAAGTATAGCAATAGCGTATAAGTTAGATAAAATAATAAAATATGACAAAAAAATTCCATTAAGTGAATATGGAATAAATTTTGCACCACAATCCTTTGTTTATTTATAGATAATGTTTATGGTAGAAATGAATAGTAATAATTTGAGAATTATACAACAAAAGAAGAAACAACAACCATTCATGGCTGTTGTTTCTTTTTATATAAGACCTAAAACAATGTCTCCTAATGTCATTGGTTCAAGAATTTCATTATCTTTATATGCTCTCATATTTCCACCTGAGATTTCATCAATTAAAATTATTTCATTTGTTTTTTTATCACGACCAAATTCAAATTTTATATCATATAAAACAATATCGAATTCAGCTAATTTTTTTTCAACTAATTTAGTTAAATCTTTAGTTTGTTTTACTAATACTTCATATTCATCATTTGATAAGATGTTTAAAACATTTAATGCTTCTTTATTAATAGGTGGATCCAATCTATCATCATCTTTTAAAGTTATTTCAACAAAGTGATTTAAATCCATTCCTTCTGTTGCATATTCACCATATCTTCTCATAAAACTTCCAGTTGCTTTACTACGACAAATAACTTCTAAACCTTTACCAAAAACTGATGCTGGTTTTACTTTCATTGTTGTATTTTCAAAATCACTTTCAATGAAATGAGTTTTAATTCCGTTTTCATTTAAATATTCAAAAAATAAAGTTGTTAAACGAAGCCCTTTATTTCCAATTCCCTCAATCGTTAATCCAATACTATTCGAACCAGGATCAAAAACTCCATTTTCACCTGTAACATCATCTTTAAACTTTAATAAGTAATTACCATCATCTAATAAAAAGACATCTTTTGTTTTACCACTATAAATTTGTTCCATGTATTGTGCTCCTTTTTTTATTTTTTAACAGTAATATTATAGCATATCTTAATATCAATTGTTAATATTATTTGTACTATTATCATTAATAATTATTATATGATATAATAATTGAACATACATAAACACAAAAGAGGTGGAGAGTTATGGAATTTTTATCAATACTTAGTTATTTATTGATTTATATTATTTTACCTATTGCTGGAATTGTTGCATTAATATTTTTGGCTATTTTATTTAACAACTCAGCACAAACAATTAAGAAGTTTGATGATATTGCAGATGATATTTCAAAAAGATTAAAAGTTGTAGATAATTTAATTGATACGATTGTTAATTTCAAAAAATCATTTGTAAGTTTAGCAGATTTTTTTAAGTCATTTAAAGAAACTGCTTCAACAAAAAAGGAAGGAGAATAAAAGATGAAAATTGATAAATTATTAATTTTTGGAGTTGGAATTGTTGCAGGAATTTTATTAGCTCCAAAAAAAGGTAGCGATACTATTGATGATATTAAAGATGGTTTTTTAGATAAAACAGAATATATCAAAGGTAGAATTAGTGATATAAAAACAGAAATTGAAGATGACTTTGATGGATTAGAAGAATCGTTTTATGAAAAAACAGATAAAATAAAAAATGAGTTTGTTGAATTGAAAGATGAAATAGTTGCTAATGTAGAAGAAGCAATAGATGAAGTAGAATAAGAGAAACAGCAGGAATGCTGTTTTTTAATTCCTACATTCTTTATCTACTTATTCAAAAGTGATATAATCTAGTAAGGTTTTGTTTATATGGGGGAATACAAGTGAGTGTTATAGGGCTAATTATTTTATCAATCGGACTTGCAATGGATGCATTTGCTGTTTCGATTACTCAAGGAATACATTTGAAAAATAATTTTATGAAAAGAGCACTAATTATTAGTGGGATATTTGGTATATTTCAGGCTTTGATGCCATTGTTAGGTTATTTGTTTGGTATTCAATTTAAAAATATAATTAATGATTATGATCATTGGGTTGCTTTTACTTTGCTAGCAATCATTGGTTTAAAAATGATTTATGAAAGTTTTAAAAGTGATGAAGATATCGAAATAATTGATATAACAAGGTTACTTATTCTTGGACTAGCAACCAGTATTGATGCTTTAGCAATCGGAGTATCCTTTGCCTTTTTAAATGTCAATATTATTAGTGCATGTATTTATATTGGTGTTATAACTTTTATTTTATCAATTATTGGAATAAAGATAGGTGCTAGCGTTGGAGATAAATATAAAAACAAGTCAGAACTTCTTGGGGGAATTATTTTAATTTTTATTGGAATTAAGATTTTAGTAGAACACCTAAATCTTTTAGGTTAAATATTTATGAAAAGCTTATTAAAGTAATTTAATAAGTTTTTTTATGCTCTAATGTTGATATATGAGTCATTTAAAATTAATATTTTAGTAAAAAATTTATTTATAGAATATATATTATATAAATAATATTTACTAATTGTCGAAAAAAAAGTAGACTATTTGTTGATGAATTGTTATAATTAAGTAAGAAATAGTTAAGAATGTTTTTATAAAAATTTTAAAAAAGTGAGGTTTTTAAAATGCCAAATATTTTATTACTATCTAAAGATACTGATTATATAGAATTAATGCTTTATTATTTTGAAAATAATGAAATAAATATTAAAAGTTGTAATTCAATTAAAGAGTGTAATGATATGATATCTTCAAGTAACATTGATGTGGTAATTTGTGATCATGAATATGGTAGTGTTAGTGTAACTCAGATTGCTGAAATAATTCATAAAATAGATAATTCAATAATAATGGTTTCATTAGAAGATTGTTTTAGTTCTGTTAACTTACAAAATTTTTTAAGTTCTAACATTAAAGAATTTATTTGTAAAAGAATAGATATTAAACTAACAATGCAACGTTTAATGTTTTTACTTAATAATAAAAATGTATCTTTTGATGATTACAGCGATTGTGATTTAATGTCTCAAGCAGAAAAAATTAAAATTAATTATGATAAAAAAATGATATATCATAATTCTGAGGCAATTCATGTTACACAATTAGAGTTTGATTTGTTAGTTTTATTTTTGGAGAACAAAAATAAGCTTCTAACAAGAGAAGAAATAATTGAAAATGTTTGGCGTGAGAGTAGAGATGGTAATTTAAGAAAAGTTGATGCTTTTATTAAAGAATTAAGAAAAAAATTAAATTTGAAAAGTATTAAATCAGTTAGAGGATTAGGCTATCGTTGGTTAGAATAATTTAATAAAAAAAGATCCAAGATAATCATATTGATTAAACATTGGATCCTATTTTTTTTATTATTAATATTATTCAAAACTTAAAGTATCTCTTTTAAAATAGATATAGATACTTGTTAAAAGTATTAAAGTACCAGAAGCTAAAATAAAGTATAAAATCATACGAGAATCATTTGTAATATCTACTAACATTCCACCTAATAGTGGACCAATAGCTGCTAAAGAATATCCAACAGTTTGAGACATTGCAGACAAGTTTGTTGCTTGTTGGCCATCCTTTGATTTATTAGTAATTAAAGCAACTACCCATGCAAAACAAGAACCAGTTCCTAATGAAATTAATAAAGTTGCTATATAAAACATGCTTATCTCATATCTAAACATAATCATTAAAATACCAACTACAATAATTAAACTTGAAGCAATTAATAAATAGCTATCTTGTTTTAATTTTTTAATTAAAATAGGAACAAGAAATAGACCAGGTAATGGAATTAATTGAAATGAAATCATTAAAAAACTAATAAAACTTTGAGAAAAACCATTCTCACTTGCGATAGTTGGTAACCATGTAACATTCGTATAATAAAGAACAGATTGTAATGCCATAATAAATGTTAAACTCCATGCATATGGTGATTTTAATAATGATTTAATCATTTTCCATGATAATGGTGTTAGATTTACAGTGCTTGTTGTTTGAGGCAAAGTTGTCTTTTTAAATGTTAACCATAAAATAAGTGCAATTATTGCAGGAATAATCCAAACTGCCAATGCAAATGACCATGAAATCTTTAGTGTGATATAGATTGCTAACCCTGATGCTAATGATGCACTTATATTTTGCATACATAAATATGAGCTTGTAAAAATTGCTTTATGTTCTTGAGCATTTTCTTTTATTATTGCAGGTATTAAAACATTTCCAATTGAGATACCAAAACCTAATAAAATTGTTCCAAGCAGTAATACTCCATAAATATTAATTGACCTTAATAAACAACCAGCAATTATTAAAATAAGACCAAAAATTAAAGTATTTATTAAGCCTCTTTTGCTAGCGATAAATGGAATCATTGCTGAACTAATCGCAAAGACAATTAATGGAATAGTTGTAATTAAACCAAAACTAGTTGCTGAAATACTTAAATCAGCTATTAAAATATCACTTATTGGACCAACCACAACTATCGTTGATCTTAGTAATGCGCTTGTTAAAATAATTGCGAAAAATAGAAATACAAATGAATACTTTTTAATTGTTGACACTGGATCACTTCCTTTCTTATCTATTGTAACATAAAGTATTACATGGATAAATAAAAGAAGAAAGTTATCTAAAAAACTTTCTTCTATATAAACTTATTAAAATCCTGTTCTTTTTCTTACAACAATTGATTTGCCTTTTTTTCCATTACTTTTATATTTAAGTCGATAAGTCTTTTTTGCAACCCCATTTTTATAAATTGTTTTATATCGATAGGCATTTCCAAGTGACTTTTTACTAACTAATTTACTTTGATTATTATAAATATATTCATATCTTAATCGTACCTTGCCATTTGTATATAAATAGTTTATATAATTTTTTTTGTGGCTATTCGTTTTGTAGTTAATACGATATTTTCTAGTTAATTTATTATTGCTAGAGCGATAATAACGAATAACTGATTTTAATTTACCCTTTGCATCATATTCATTTGTTTGTTTATAGGTAATTATTTTGTTTTGATATGTTTTACTAACATAACTAATTCTGTAACCTTTTTCATGATAGTGAACTTCATTAACATTTGAAATATTATTATCAATGTATTGATATATTCTATTTAGTAGAAGCTTGCTTTTAGTAGAATAATAAGATACATTTTTTTTGATTACATTTTTTGATTCATCATAAGAATAAATTGTTTTTTCTCTTAATATATCTTGATAGTAAGTTTCTACTGTCTTAGAATCATCAGTATTTATTGTATTAGTAGTCCACTCATTAGTAATGTTATTATAGTGATAAACAACTAAATTATAAAATTTTGATAATGAATAACCATGTGAAGAATAATATCCAGTAGGATCAGAGTGATTAGTACCACCTAAATATTTTGTAACTTCACTATGAAACCAAACAGTACCTGTTTTTTTACTAGTGGCACGAGATGGTTTAAGATTGAATTGATGTAGTTTTATTGCAACATAGTATGCTTGATTATTGATACTTTTCATAAATAAATTGCGGTTTGATGTTTCAACTAATTCAGTATGAATATAATAAGGGTTTGCTTTAGTTCCAGCTCCCCAAGCTGCATATTGTGGATTATGAACCTCAATGATTTCATCATCATCACTAAAATTGTGAACAAAGGCATTTTTCCAATTATTACTCATATAACTAATTTCATTGTTGATATTATCTTTTGCACCACCAGCAGTAGCATGGACTACAACTCCTTTTGGGCTAAGATTAGAAGTATTATAACGCATATATTTATATGTATTAGTAATTTTAGCTAATCTATTATATTGATATTTAATATCACTAGGTGCTTTTGCATATTCAATAATTTCATCATTTGTGATAGTGCTTTTTACTTTAATAAAATTGGGATCTCCATATTTAATTTTATTATGTGTTTCAAAATCAACATTTTTTCCTATTGGCTCATATATGTTACTTGCATTTATATTTATACTTGTAAGTATGCTAAAAACTATTAAACTAAAAAAACTTTTTTTCATAAAATCATCTCCATTTTTTTAAAACTTCACTACAATCATTTTAACAATATTTATTTTTATAGTCAATTTTATAGAAAAATGCAATTAATGATAATAAAGTGTTTTTATAAAAAACTATTTATTTTCTATTGATTTACTCTATAAAGAACGATTTTTTTTGAAAAAATACACTATTTTTTAATTAAAGTTACCAGTAAAACAAAAAAAATAAAAAAAGTTATTGACACGCATGTGTAAAAATAGTAAAATTAAAACATCTTTCAAACAAGGAGTGATTCAAATGACATATAGAAAACCATTTGAACTATTATTATTATTATTTGATGAAGAACTTTAATTGAACAATTTAATTCAATGAAGTTCTATTTTCTGTATCTTCATTGAATAGTAATATATGAAATTAACTTTCAGACTATTTCATGAGGATAGTTTGAAAGTTTTTTATTTTTGGAGGAGGTTTAATAATGAAATTACAAAAAGCAAATGAGTTAGTAAACAGAGATAGTAAAGTAATGGGAGTATGTGGAAAAATAAAATACTATCCATTTGTAATTGAAAAAGGTATTGGTTCAACAGTTTATGATGTTGATGGCAATAAATTTATTGATTTATTATCAAGTGCAGCTAGTTTAAATTTAGGACACTCTCACCCTAATGTAATAAAAGCAATTGAAGAATCAATAAGTAAGTTTACTCATTATACAACTGCATATTTTTATAATGAGAAAGCTATTGAATTAGCTGAGAAAGTAATTGCAGCTACACCAGGAGATTTTGAAAAGAAAATATGTTTTGGGTTAACTGGTTCAGATGCAAATGATGGAGCGATTAAATTCGCAAGGGGATATACAGGTAGAAGCAAAATTATTGCTTTTGATGGTGCATATCATGGATCAACTTATGGATCATTATCATTAACTCATATCTCATTAAATATGAGAAGAAAAATAGGTCCGGTGATGCCAGATGTTCATGTTTTTGATTTTCCAAACACATATCATAATGGTGATGATGATGGAAAAAGATGTATTGAAAGAATCAAAAAAGCATTTAAAACTTACTGTCCACCTGAAGAAGTTGCAGCAATTATTTTAGAACCTATTCAAGGTGATGCAGGGATAATTGTCCCACCAAAAGAGTTTGTTCAAGACTTAGCAGCACTTTGTAAAGAACATGGAATTCTTTTAATAAGTGAAGAAGTTCAACATGGTTATATGCGTACTGGAAAAATGTTTTCAATAGAACAATTTGATGTTGTTCCAGATTTAATTGTTCTAGCTAAACCAATGGGTGGTGGAATGCCAATTTCAGCAGTAGTTGGTCGAGCTGAAGTTATTGATAGTCTTGGTGCACCAGCGCATGTCTTTACTTTTTCGGGTAATCATGTAAGTTGCGCTAGTGCTATTGCAACGATTGATACAATTAATACACCTGAATTTGAAGAAAGCGTTAATAAAAAGGGTGAATATTTAAAAGAATTATTAAATGAATTAAAAGATAAATATGATTTTGTTGGTGATGTTAGAGGAATGGGTCTAAGCATTGGAGTTGAGCTTGTTAAAGACAAAGATAGCAAAGAGTCAAACGATGAAGCTGCAGCAAAAATAATTTATCGAGCATGGGAAAAGGGTGTAATCTTAATTACAGTTGATGGTAATGTTTTAAGAGTGCAACCACCATTAGTAATTACGATGGAAGAAATAAAAGAGGCTGTTTCAATTATTGATGAAGCAATGTCTGATTATAAAAACAATGAAATTCCTGATGATGTATTGAACGTTATCAAGGGATGGTAAAAAATAGGAGGAAAAGAAAATGAGTATTAAAAAAACGAGTGCTTTTACAATAGCAATGGCTTTTGTAGGAACGATAACAGGAGCAGGGTTTGCTTCAGGACAAGAACTAATGCAGTTCTTTGGTGATTTTGGATTAATGGGAATAGCTGGAGCTGTTGTTTCGGCAATATTATTTGCAGTGTATGCATATGTAGTAATGAAACTTGCTAAAGCAAAAGATTCAGATAACTATGCTGAATTGATGGTACCAATTAAAAATGAAGCTATTAAAAAAGTTCTAATGACTTTAGCAGATGTGGCGACTTTGACATTCTATTTCTGTGTTTTAGTAGTAATGGGTGCAGGTGCAGGATCAGTTTTAAATGAAACATTTGATATTCCTGTTATGGCAGGTGCAGCAATTATTTTATTTGTAACAGGTGCAGTTGTTTTCTTTGGAATTGAAGGTGTTCAAAAAGGATTTAATATCTCAGTACCAGTTCTAGTTGTTGGAGTAATTGCGATTGCTATTATTGTAGTTGTTAGTCCAGTGGTTGCTAATTCAACTGGGAATATTGTAGAAAATATTGTTGAAAATGCTAATCCTGATGCAACTGGTATCACATGGTTGAAAAAGGCAGTAGAATTTGTATTTTATAATACCTTTGCATGCTTTGGAATTATTGCAGCAATTGGGCGTTATGCAAAAGATAATAAAGTTTTAATCAAAGGTGCAATTGGTGGAGCAGTAGCAACTAGTGGTCTAGCGTTAATTATTGTTATAGCAATGGTAACAAACTATAGTGCAATTAAGGAAGCTTCAATGCCAATGATTACTCTAGCTCAAATGGTTTCAACAACAGCGGGATATCTATATGTAATACTAATGATTCTTGCTATTTTCTCAACAAATATTGGTTTGATGTTTAGTATTGTAAAAAGAGTTGAAAATTTCAATTTTTATAACAAGAAATATAACTTTATTTTTATTGCTGTAATGTGTGTTGTAGCACTATTTGGTTCAAAAATTGGATTTACTCAGTTAATTGGTATTATTTATCCATTCTATGGTTATATTTCACTTATCTGTTTTATTGGTTTTGCAATTAATTATTATATAACTTTTTATAAAAAGAATTAACTTTTAAAGCAAGGTTTCTAATAAAGAAATTCTTGCTTTTTTTTAATTATAATAGGAAAAAACAAATTTTCAGTTAATTATGTAATGGAGAATAATTTTCTCCATGGAGGATAAAAGATGATCATATTAAATAAGGACATAATACAATGAAAGTGAATTAGCCTATGAACAAAGCTATAATAATATTAATAAATATATTGCTAATATTGTTAGTTAGTTTATTTTTAGAATTACTAGAGTAAACTAAACTTTCATAAATTTGTCCTCCACAAATGAAAAAGACATCGCACATGATGTCTTTTTCTGGTTAATTTCATAAAATTTGTCCACCTATATTATAATGTTTTTTCAAAAGAAAAGCAATAAAAAAACATATGAAATACTGCTTAATTGTTGTTATTTTACTTCTGTTTAAAATATAGCTATAATAAGATGGATTAACTTGGTGGGTGATAAAGTGAATAAAAAAATAAAAAAGTTTGAAAATGCAAAAAGCTTAAAATGTATAAAGTGTCAAGAAAAATTAACATATCATAATGGAGTATTAAAATGTCAGAATAATCATAGTTATGATATTGCAGCAAAAGGATATGTTAATTTTGTTTTAAATGCTAAAGAAAATAATGTATATAATAAAGTTTTTTTTGAAAACCGTAGTGAAATTAATAATCAAGGCTTTTATAAGTATGTTCTTAATGGAATTATTGAATGTTTAAAATTAATTGATAAAAGTGAACTTATTCTTGCTGATTTAGGTTGTGGAGAGGGATACTATGCTTTAGAATTATCAAATAATACTAACTATCAAATTTATGCTTTAGATTATGCAAAAGATGCGATTATAAATGCTAGTAAATCAAGCAATATTCCTTATTGGATTGTTGGTGATATTGCTAATGTACCTTTATTAGATAATAGTATTGATGTTGTTTTAAATATTTTTTCGCCTGCAAATTATTTAGAATTTAATCGTATTTTAAAAACTGATGGTTATTTAATTAAAGTAGTGCCTAGGCAAGAGCATTTTAAAGAGATAAGAAAATATAGTAATAGTAAAGAATATTCAAATGAAAAAATTATTGAACACTTTAAAAATAATTTCGAAATAATTCATACTAAAGAGATAATAAATATTTTTAAAGTAAATGAAAAACAAGTTACTAATCTTATTAATATGACACCGCTTATGTTTAATTTAGATGTTGATGATAAATTAAATCTTGATA
Source organism: Bacilli bacterium PM5-9 (assembly GCA_029893765.1). NCBI lineage: Bacteria > Bacillati > Bacillota > Bacilli > Bacilli bacterium PM5-9. Next base: position 32,355 of record JARXZD010000009.1, on the reverse strand, counting down.
TTAATAAGGTAACAGTTGCTGCTGATATTATTATTGGTAAGAAAATATATAAATAAAAAAGCCTAGTCAATTTTGACTAGGTTTGTATTTTTTAATGGCGTCCCCGACACGATTTGAACGTGCGACCTATTGCTTAGGAGGCAATTGCTCTATCCAGCTGAGCTACGGGGACCTTTATTTACTTAATAAGTATAACATAAGTAATAATTAAAAAACTACTACATAAATATTTTTCATGAAATATATTTGCTGATTTAAGAAAATTATTTTCTATCTATAAATAACTATTTATTAATAAACAATTACTTGAAATAAAAAAAGTTCCAAAGAAGGAACTTTAAATTCTAATTGGAGCGGGTGAAGGGAAAATCATTAGTTGAGTTGTTTAAAGTCAATATGGTTGAAATATAGCGTTTTAAAGGCATTTGCATGTAAGTAATTTGATTATGTAAAATTAAAAACCAGTATGGAAGATTGCCAAAAGGATTGCCTATATATAAAATAAGATAGTTTATTGTTATTCATTTTAAAATGGCAAAAAGAATTTGGTAATCCCTTTATTATAATTAATATAAGATAATGGTAAAGTACTACAATGCATTCTAAGTTTATTAAACACATAGGAGATACTTTTTTTATATTGTTATTATTAATAGATAATATAATACTATACTATTAATAATTATGGAGTGATACTATGAAAGCAATAAACTTTTTCAGAACTTATTCAGTAAGGCTATATCCAACAAATAATCAAAAAGAAGAATTAAATAAAATGTTACATAAAAATAATATATCAAAGAGTAAATATAAGCTTATAATTCAATTAACTAAAAATAATTATAAAATAGATATCATTGACAAAAAAATCATGATTAATGATATTAATAATTATATAAGAATAAAACATAAATTTACTGAGAATTATAATATACATTTTGGTAATAATATAAAGCATATAAAAACTATCTTAGTAAAAGATAATATTAATAATTATTACTTAAATGAAACATATTTATCATTTGAATTTAATTACAATATTTTGAATAATAAAAAAGCAATTGGTATTGATTTAGGTATTAAAAACTATATTACTACTTCTGACAATAATTTCTATCATAAACCAGATACAAGCAAATTGTATAGAAAATTGGAAATAGAAAAACAAAAATTAATTAATAAGAGAAAAAGAGCATACAAAGATAATAGAGACTTATTAAACTGTAAAAATTATCAAAAACAGAGAATTAAAGTTTCAAAACTTTATAAGAAAATTCATAATATTAATATTAATTTTATAAATCAGACTATTAATGAAATACTAACCAATTATGATATTGTTTGTCTTGAAAATCTTGATATAAAAGAAATGATGAAAAATAAAAAAATGCATAATAAGATACTTATGCAATCTTGGAATACCTTTGTAAAAAAAATAGTGTACCAAGCTAAGATAAGAAATAAAAAAATATACTTTGTAAATAAATATTATAGTTCAACAAATATTTGTAGTCATTGTAAGAAAAAAAACAATAAATTAAAGCTTAATGAAAGAGTATTTAACTGCTCGTATTGTGGTTTATCTATTGATAGAGATGTAAATGCCTCGATTAATATATTAAATGCTGTTATTAGGTAATAAATGAACTTGTGGAGTACGAGGGATTGACTATTATATATAGTAAGGTAGATATACTAACTCAAATATTTAATTTAATAAAAGAGTGTATTTTAACAAATATACTTTTTCTTTATGAATTAAAGTATAACACTTTAATTCATTATTAGGTCAATTACATCACACAATAGAAATTAATATGTCAGTACTTAAAATAATCTAAATAGAGTTCAAAACCAATATGATTTTACAAAATATAAAATCATAATTAATATATAAAAACATCTCAGTGAGATGTTTTTCAGTGCTATATATAGTTAAGAAGTATGCCTAGTTTCTCTGTTAATAATTAGTTAATTGAGATAATTGTTGGTAGGTTAGACCATGATTTAAATATAAATGACCAACTGTTTTATATCCAGTAAAATTATAGCCTCTAGAATCATATTCTTCAAATGAACTTAAATTTCTATTTTGATTATAATAATAACCTGTACCAATATATTTAGTATTATTTTCCATCATAAATTCATAATGTCCATCCTTTGATTCAGCCCAAGTTTCATACATATCTTTATATTGGCTATTAGTAGGTGTTGATGTATAATAAGTATTAGCTCCACCAAAACCATTACCATAAAATTGTTGACCATTATTAATTTCTATTGTATGATATAATTGACCTAATATTGACTTAAAATCATTGTATCCTATTATTTCTGATTTACTAAATCCTTGAAGGTCTCTAAATACTATATTAGCACCATTATTTAATTGTCTTTGTCCAACTATACCATTTAATGTAACATCTGTTGCTGTTAAATTAGATAAATAATTTAACTCAGATTTCATCTCTACAATACTTCTTCCAATTCTTTCTCTTTCAGTATTTAATAAATCCATAAAAATCATTTCTTGATTATTAAAGTAATTCACTAATACATAATAATTTACAGTTTTTTGATTATTAATAGATACAGTTACATTACCTTCACAATACTTCTTAGCTACTAAATTTTGATTTTTTAAATTATAATTCTTTAAATTAATAATTGTATCATTTGTTTTTTGTGTAGCAAAGTTATTATTTACATCTATTGCACTACTTGAATTATATTGAGAACATCCATTTGCTGATGTATTAATAATTACTTGATTTCCTACTATACTATGAGATATAGCATTACCTAATTTACTATCAGCAGTAACTTTTACATTACTTTTAATACTATCAAGTTTAATATCACTAAATTCTGGATTACTATAATTAATAGTTAATTTATTTTTTAAATACTTATTAGTATATTGATGATTTAAATGATATACATTTTTTCCTAAATCTTTACTAGATTGAGGAGCAATAGTAGATTTAGCATCAATTACTGGATTTAATGTAGCATTATTAGCATTAAATTCTTTTACACTAATAGTAAAGCTACCTTCTACATAACCAGGTTCATCACTTGCTACTTTACTACCAGGTACCAAAAATGAAATTGTAGCAGTACCAGTAGTTTTAGCATTCAAAACATTATTTAAGCCAACTCCTACAACAGAAGTATTAGATGATTTAACATTTCTTAAATCGCTTAAATTAGTATAAGTTTTAACATATTGTCCATGTACATCATACAATTTAACAGATTTTTTTGTAAATGTTGATGGAGCTAATAAAGTCTCGCTTTTAGTATATTCAATTTTCCCATATTCATTTGTTATTGAGCTTGTATCTGTTGAACAAGGCTTTTTTTGTATATAAGCATATTTACCCTCTACCACCTTTATAGTAATAGATTTAGAGGCGTAGTATGGTCTTGCCATGCTTAGTGTTGCACTACCAGTTCCTCTAAGTGTAATCGTTCCATTATTTGAAATAGTTGCTATCTTTGTATTACTTGATTTATATGAAGTAGCTGGTAGAACAATACTACCATATCTATAATTAAGCTTTGCAGTTCTTAAATTAGTGTTGTCAGTATAATAAATATAATCTCTAACCAAACCACTACATGTTAGCTGATTATCTGACTTATTATTAGTTAAATTAGTAGCTCTTGAAGTCAATTTATACTTTTTAGTATAAGTTTTTTTATTTAATTTACCTCTTTTGTTATAATACTTTCCATATCTATAAGTAACTTTTCCATAGTAAAACTTATAAGTATATCGAGAAGCTTTACCATATTTATTTGATTTCAATTGTCCTCTTTTATTATATTTATAATCAATTCTATATGTTTGTTCATTAATTGAATTCCATTTAGAATATCTATAAGAAGACCTTTTACCATTACTACGATATTTATATAGTTTTTGAGTAGCTAGTCTATTATTAGAATGATATGTTCTATTGTCAATCTGTATTCTTCTACCCTTAGTATTATAAGAAGTAGTAACAATAGCATACAATCTATTACCATCCTTAGTAGTTTGTTTTTTAGTCTTAACTCTACCATTAGAATACTTTACATATGTAGTTGTAGTTTTCTTCGCTGCATCTATATCATTAGTATCTAGTAGTACAAATAAAGATAAGAATGCTACTAATAAAATAAGATATCTTTTTTTCATAGCTATTTCCCCTTTTGTATATTTATTATAATTATACATTATTAACTAATTCGAATCAAGTAAAGTAAACAAAGATAATACATTTTGAATAATTGAGTTCTTAGATAATATTATATGCTATTATTATACACTAATAGGCAAATAAGTTCAAACCATATAGTCCATATTATTTTATATGAAATACATATAGAATTTAAAGTATATATGGATGGAGTGAAATAATGAAAAAGACAAAAGAAATAAATGTTCAAGACCTTGCCCAAAGAATTAAGCAAAAAAGGCTAGATAATAATTTTACAGTTGAAAAACTAAGTGATTTAACAGGACTAAGTAGTAACTATTTATTTGCGATAGAGGGGCAAAGAAAAACTCCTTCGGTTAAAAGTTTAGCAAATATTGCAACAGAATTATATACTGATGTTGATTATTTACTATTTGGACAAAGAGAAAAAACTGATATATCTACACTAACTCAAATGCTTGAGCAATTAAGCGAGAGTGAAAGAAAACATGCAGAGGTTATCCTAAGAGAGTTTGTACATGCAGTTTCTGAAAAAAAATAATTTAAATTGATACTTTTAAAAAGTATCTTTTTTTATAAGACAACAATTTATTTACATCATTCTTTTTATATTCTCATATAATATCGTATCTCAAAAATAATTTTATAATTATTTAATAAGAGATGATAATTATTTATTGTTTTCTAAAAAACTTAATATAATATAGTATCAAAATAATATATGAAGTATTTAGAGAACATAATTATTATTATATTAATTATAAAATTCACTATAATATATTAGATTTGAGAAAATATAAAATAGGAGGATGGTTTAGATGGGAATAAACGCAAGCAAAACACCATTAGATGTAGCAAAGACTATGTATCAAAGTAGATTAATAGGAGTAGAGCCTGTCTATGAATACGATAAGGTTAATAATAGAAAAACAGATAAATTATTGGGTTTCCATTATATAAATATATTAAAGTCATTAGAATATGAAAAACTTAAAATATTTATTGAATCTACTGAACCGCTAATAAAACTCGATAAGAATAAATTAAATCATGAATTAGAAGTTAGCTATACAGATTTAGAACTCAGTTGTTATATCATGAATAATATGATTCATCTAAAAGGGACAGCTACTAGTGTGTCTATTGTTAAAGGTGAAAAATAATGTTTGGCATTTTGCATAAGGCAGAGAATAAATTTAATCCTGTATTTTTTTCACTGAATAATAAGTTAGTTTTATCAGAAAAAATACAATTAAGTATACTATTCTCAATGCTATATTTTTTATTTATTCACATTATTAGCATTATGAATATGAATAGCACTAATTTAATAGGTGCTATTCTATTCTATTTTATAATTGTTTTTGTGTTATTTAAAAAAGAAATTGTATATTTAATAATATCTATTTTAGCAAAACTAGATATTGATAATTACAAAGGAATGAAGTTACAAATTGATGTATTAAATGGTTTGTTTAAAATAATAAAAGTACACCAATTATATGAAACTAAAACTAATATTTTTAATAAAGAGATTTTAACAGCTTATCAAAATATAGGGTTTATTGTTACACGAAACAGAATAATAATTAGAGTATATGGACAATCTAATTCATGGATAAAAAAAGTCAGTATTGATAATATGCAACTGTATTTAGAAAATGAGTTTGGATTAATATTTGATGAGATAAATGATACAAACCCTCAGTATACAGATTATTATGCATTGCTAGAAAAGCCTAGAAGACTAAGTGTATCTGAGATAATAAATGATAAATCTAATTATAATGAATTGATATTTAATAATTTATATAGTTCAAATATAAATCTAAATCCACACCTTTTGTGTGTTGGAAAAACTGGTTCAGGTAAAACTACTTTTCTAAAATTTGCAATATTACATTTTATTAAAGTATTAAAAAAAGATAGTACAGAGAAGAATTTAGATATATATATCGCAGACCCTAAACGTTCAGATTTAGTCTTTTTGGCTGAATATTTCGGCAATGAAAATGTAGCTTCGACTGGTGCAAACATTGCTAGAATACTAAGAGAAGTAAATCAAAAAATGAATGAAAGATATAAAAATTATTCATCACTTACTGGGAATACAAAGGACTTAAAACCTATAATTGTTGTTGTTGATGAATTGAGTGCATTAAATGCAGAAGACGCTAAGATAGCAAAAGAATGTCAAAGTTACTTAAAGCAGTTAGTATTAAAAGGAAGACAACAAAATATTTTTGTAATCTTAGGCATGCAAATGGCTCGAATAGATGATTTTTTTTCTAGTGACATAAGAGCACAATTCTCAATAAGAGTTGGATTGCAAAACCTATCATTAGATGAGCAAAGAATGATTTTTGGTGACACAGATGTAAAGATTAGAAATAAGGGTTTACAATCTGCACAAGGTTACTATATGGATAATAGCTGTACTTCGCCAAGATTTATAGAAATACCTGAATTTAAAAATGACTCAGAGTTTCAAATATTACTAGATGAATTGCTTTCATAGATAGTTTAGTATTAATACAAATAAGGTATTAACATTATAAAGAGTTGTTAAAAAAATTTTGAGTTTTGGAAAAACTCAAAAAACGGAGTGTTTTTTTAAACAACGAGAGCCAACTTTTGTTGGCTCCTCTTAACTTGATATGTATATTATATATTAACATCATCTGTCGACACCAATTAAAAATATGTATGGGAGGAAAATTATGTATAGTTATATAAAAAAAGATGTTGGTCAGTTTATTATATATAGTGTTTATAATAAAAATTTGTTTAATAGACAGCCTACTGATAATAAAACAAAAGGTAAACCAAAGAAAGCATTCGATGAAATGTCATTATCAGAGAAAGCAGATTCAGTAGAAAGAAGAAAGAAAGCATTAATTAAAAGGTCAGAGGAATTAAAAGAATTAATATTATTCAATCTTAGTATTAAACCTGATAAAAGTAATTCTCATAAATTTATAACTTTAACTTTTGATACTGATGTTTTTGATTTAAAAGTAGCAAATAAAGAATTCAGAAATTTTATAAAAAGACTTAACTATTATTTAGATACTACTATTGATTATATAACTGTTAGTGAAACACAATGTAAATCAAAAAGAATTCATTTTCATACAATTTTATTTAATTGCCCATATATTGATAGCAATAAATTATCTGATATATGGAAAAATGGTTTTGTGAAAATAAATAAGATAAATAAAAGTAAGAATGGATTTCTTGGAGCAAGTAATTATTTATCAAAATATTTATTAAAAGAGTTTGATATAGAAAGAAGACATTCTAAAACATATCTGAAATCTAAAAACCTTAAAGAGCCACCAATAGAAAAAGGATATATATATGATGGCAGAATACTTAAAGACATTAAACAATCTGATGATGTAATATTTAAAAAACATTTTTCTTATGAAATGAACGGCTTTAATTTTAAAAAAGATTACATTATTCTGAGAAAATAAATGATTGTTAATATAATGTGATTAACTAGAGTATTTCTATTGACAAAAAAGTCGATTATTGTTATACTATAAATTTGACTTTTTAAATTTAGTGTGTTATTATAAAATTGTATCAAAGAAAAAATAACCAAAATTGGTTTAAAAATACAACTACTAGAAAGGATTATAATAACATGAAAAAACTAAATATTAAAAAAATAAGAGAAATTCTACAATATGGAACATTAACATGTAAACAAATATCAGAAATTACTGGTCAAACTATACATGCAGCTAAGCAAATGAGATTAGATATTATTGAGGAATACAAGGATAGATATCGTTATACAGCTGGTGCCTCGATTCGTACAGACCATTTCATAATATGGTATAACAATCCAGTCATAAATAAAGAATATGAGCTACTATATGAATTGGGTTCAGACAAAAAGATTGCTAACTCGCAATCTTTTATTTTTAAAGATTCAGTTGATTTGATTAATCTATTTGATTATAATAAATTATTGAATAACAATAAACTATCATTAAGTTAAGGAGGGACTTAATGATGAAAAACATTGATAAATATAAAGTACATAAAATTGAAGTAAATGGTTCAAAATATTTAACTAAAATTGACAAAGCTACAAATAAAAGAGTGTATAAAAAACAGTTTACTGCTTCTGCAAATGGAGTTAAGAAAACATTGAAAACAAAAATTTGGCAAACATCAGTTACCAAAGTTGAGCATGAAGTTCAAAAGATGAGAGTAGACTTTAGAGAAGGATTACTTAAAAAAACGAAATTAAACACTAAGCATTTGTATAGTGACATTGTTAACGAGTATCATAGATTAGAAATTAAAAATTGCATTAATCATAATAGAAGTTTTGAGGTGATTGATAAATTTCTATCAAATAATAATAATTATGTTTTAAAAGGTAATTATCCAAATTTTAAAAACAGATATGTTGAAGATTTAACAATTCAAGAAATCAAGCAATTAAAAAAAGATATCAACACAGTAGCACTTAACAAAAACTTGTCAGTCTTAACAGTTGGTCATATTTTTACAAACATTGATAGAGCATTAATATACTGTGCAGAAATGGCATATATAGATGATACAATTATTGATAATATTAGAATTAAACCACGTGGCAAAGGCAGAAAAAAGAAACATGAACAGAGCTTTTTAGAAAAAAAAGAGTATGATTATTTAATGGAAGTATTTGAAAAGGATTTTAAATTTACAACTAATGAGACCGTTGAACAAAATAAGTATAGAAAAAAACTATACTACACATACCTAAATTGTGCATTTTTTATAGGATTTAGAAAAAGCGAAGGCTTTGCATTAACATGGGGAGATTTTCAACAAGATAGAACATACATTAATGCAACATTAAATACAAAAAATGTAAAAAAATATCTTAAAACCAAAACATATAGAAGAATTGACCCAAAAACCGCAAGTAGTATAAGAGAAATAAAAACACCAAACTCAATTATAAAATGTTTAAATGAATGGAAGGAATATTGTGATTCACTTGGTATTGATACATCAGATAATAATTTTATTTTTATAGAGTTCAATGGAAAGCCTTTAAATCAAACAACATTCAGAAATAGATTTAATGTAATAATTAAGGAAAGCAATGTAGAAGAAAAATTTAAGAAGCAATTACATATTCACAGTTTTAGACATTCTAGTTGCAGTTACTATGTTCAAATGTTAAAAGAGACAAGCAAAGAAATAGGTTTAGGATATATTGAGGATGAAGTAGGAGGATATCTTGGACATGGAAATGGAGACATGGTAGAAAAAGTTTATAAACACTTATATTCTACCGATAAAAAGAGTCCACTTGATAAGGTATTAGAACAAAGTTAATATTATTAGATTGCCAATTAGATTGCCTGATTGTTATAGAACACAAAAAAAGCCCTTCAATAAGGCTTAAAACTTATATATGGAGCGGGTGAAGGGAATCGAACCCTCACAGTCAGCTTGGAAGGCTGAAGTTCTACCATTAAACTACACCCGCGCTACATTTAAAATTATATTATATATTAGACTTAATGTCAAGAAAAAAATAAAAAAAACTATAGCCAAAAGTTATTTTTTTGACTATAGCTATTTTTTTTAGTCAGTTAATTCTTGTGCATAGAAATGATCAACAATGTTTGAAACTCTTGTTAAGTCAATGTTTCCACCAGATAAAATAGCAACCACTTTTTTACCTTTAATGAAGTGATCAATTTTTCCAGAATGGATTGCAGCACTTGCAAGAGCACCAGCACCTTCAACAACAACTTTTCCACGTTGTAGTAAATCTTTTAATGCTAATTCAATTTGATCTTCACTAACTGTTACTATATCATCAACTAATTCTTGAACAATTTCAAAAGTCATTTCACCTGGAACTTTTACAGCACATCCATCAGCGATTGTTGGTGCAACAAAATGAGATACGATTTCATTAGCATCGTAACTAGCTTTCATACCATGAACATTTTCAGCTTGAACACCAATAATAGTGATATTTGGGTTGAATGATTTTAAAGCAACTGAAATACCAGCGATAATACCACCACCACCGATTGGTACGATTACAGTTTCAACATCCCATAATTCATCAAGAATTTCTAAACCAATTGTTCCTTGACCAGCCATTACGTATTTATCATCATATGGATGTAGGAAAGTTTCTCCACTTTCAGCAGCAATACAATTACATGTATCTTTTGCATCATCAAATGTATCTCCACTTAAAACTACTTCAGAATGATATCCTCTTGTAGCTTCAACTTTTGCTTTAGGTGCAGTTGTAGGCATAACAATTTTTGATTTAATACCTAATAAATAACTTGATAAAGCAACACCTTGTGCATGATTACCAGCAGAACAAGCAATAACTCCTGCTTTACGCTCTTCTTCAGTTAAGCTTGAAATCTTATTAAAAGCTCCTCTAAATTTAAAAGACCCCGTTAGTTGCATATTCTCTAACTTTAAATACACTTCTCCGCCTGTAAGTGATGAAAAGTAAAATGACTTAACTAAAGGGGTTTTTCTTGCATGACCTTTTAAGGTTTCTTGTGCGTCTCTGATATCTTTGATATCAATTGGTAATTTTCTCATTTTTAAATCTCCTTTTTCTATAAATTGTTTTTAGTTTAAACGAATAGATTGTTAAAAAAATTTATAACAATTATCTACTCATATTATAACAAAATGATTTTTTTAATCAAGGTATAATTAAACAATTTATTTTATGTTTATTGTTCAATTTATTTTACCCATATAATTGATTTGTACGGTATTAAAATGATATAATAATATGGCATGTAAAGGATGATTATGTGAATGAAAAATTAGATATAAAAGAAATAGAGCGTTCCTTGATAAAAAAGTATCGTAAAAAGATTTGGAGACCATTTATAAAAGCTTTGAATGAATATGAATTAATTCAAGAAAACGACAAAATTGCAGTTTGTATTAGTGGTGGAAAAGACTCACTTTTATTAGCAAAGTTACTTCAAGAATTACATAGACATAGTAAGGTTGCTTTTGAATTGAAGTTTATTGCTATGGATCCTGGTTTTCATAAGGAAAATAGGAATGCAATTATTGATAATTGTGCTCATTTAGAAATTCCAGTTGAAATATTTGATTCTAAAATATTTGATGTAGTAGATAAAATGTCAGCTGAGTTTCCATGTTACTTATGTGCAAGAATGAGAAGAGGAGCTTTATATAGTTTTGCTAAAGAATTAGGGTGCAATAAAATAGCGTTAGGTCATCATTTTGATGATGTAATAGAAACAACATTAATGAATGTTTTATATTCTGGAACATTTAAAACAATGTTACCTAAATTAAAGGCACAAAATTTTGAAAATATGGAATTGATTAGACCAATGGTTTTGATTAAGGAAAAAGATATTATCTCATTTACAAAAAACACTGGTTTACAAATGATGGATTGTGGTTGCGAAGTTGCTGCTGGTAAAATCGCAAGTACAAGATCTGATATAAAAGAATTGATAAAAGATTATAAAAAAATCTTTGATGGTGTAGATAAATCAATATTTGCTGCTGGAACAAATGTAAATATTGATGCAATAATTGGATATACTAAAGATGGAGTTAAACATTCATTTTTAGAAGATTATGATAAAGGAGCTGATGAATAGTGTTATTAGCTATAGACATTGGTAATTCTAATATAGTATTTGGAGTATATAGTGAAAATAAACTTTTAGGAACATTTAGGCTAGAAACAGATTTAGCTAGAACTGAAGATGAGTTTTCAACTTTAATTATTAGTTGTTTAGATAATTTTGGAATTAATTATAAAAAAATAACTGGAATAATTATTTCCTCTGTAATTTTAAGTGTTAATCCAATATTTGAAAAATTAGCAAAAAAATATTTTAATACAAAAGCAGTTTTTGTTGGAACAAACTTAAAATCAGGGGTAGCAATTAAAATAGAACAACCAAAAACATTAGCACCAGATATTTTAGTAGGAATTGTTGGAGCGAAACAAAAATATGGACAAAATTGTTTAGTAATTGATTTAGGTACAGCAACTACAATGACTATCTTAAATAATAACAATGAATATATTGGTGGAATTGTTTATCCAGGATTAAAAATAAGTGCAAATGCTTTAGCAAGTAATGCAGCACTTTTACCAGCTATTGATTTAGAAATACCAAATCATGTAATTTGCAAAGAAACAATTCAAGCAATGCAAGCGGGATTAATGTATGGATATGCTTCAATGTTAGATGGAATGATAGAGCGTTTAGAAAAAGAATATGGTAGTGAATTAAAAATAATCCTAACAGGTGGATTATCAAGTAGCATTGCCAAAATATTGAAAAGAGAAGTTATATTAGATGAGGATTTATTATTAGATGGAATGAATTATCTATATAACAAGAATTTCAAATTAGATTAAAATTTTAAATTTTTTTGGGGGAAGAAAGAAATGGAAAGTGGATTTATTGATAAAGTATATTCATCAGTAGAAAAGAAAGAAAAAATATTAAATGGAGAGTTTGTTAGCTATGCAATTAGAGCTATGATGGCAGGTGTTTTCTTAACACTTATCTATACATTCTGTATGCAAATAGTTTCAGATTTTAGCGGTACTGATGTTGAACCTTTTGGAAAAATGTTAATGTCGTATTTATTTGGAATTGGACTTATTTTCATTGTTTACTTTGGAGCTGAATTATTTACTTCAAATACAATGTATTTTGCAGTAGGAATGACACATAAGAAAACTACAGTTGCAAGATCATTTAAGTTATTAGCAATTTGTTGGATTTTCAACTTTGTTGGTGCAGCATTATGTGCTTTCATTCTAGTACAAACTGGTTTATTTAATCCTGTTGATGGTGTTTATCCAAATGAGGCCTTAAATACATTAGCAGCTAAAAAAGCAACGTTACCATGGAATCAAATATTCTTTAGAGGTATTATGGCAAACTTTGTTGTGAATGTTGTAATATTTATTCAAGCAGTAGTTAAAGAAGATATTTCAAAATTATTTATAATTCCATTAGGATTAGTACCATTTGTATATCTTGGATTTGAACATAGTATTGCAAACTTTGGTGTATTCTTAATGACATGGATGACTCCAGGTGCTGCAAGTGTAGCAAGTTATCATGATATGATGTTTACAACAGCAGGTGTATTTAATAACTTACTATGGGCAACTTTAGGAAACCTTGTAGGTGGAGGAATAATGGTTGGATGCTATTTTGCATTTTTAAATCGAAATAAAATAAAAGATGATAATAAAAAAGCTTAGTTGAACTAAGTTTTTTTTATAGGAAAATAAGAAAGTGATTATGTTTGGCATAATCACTTTTTAGATTACATTGAAAATAAATTTTTAATTAACTCATCTAATACAACTGGAACTACGCCAAATGAATAATCAACTAAGATTCTTTCTGTGTATTTATGAGCATCTCTACCATGAGGACCATAGTTAATAACTGGAACATCAACTTTAGCAATCTCATCTAATGGTAAGTTATAAGTTCTACCTAATGTAGGCATATTTGGTTTTAAATAAGTTAAAACATCTGCAGCATCTTCTAATGCAAAGAAACTTAAATCACAAATTCCTTGGAAATAATTTGATTGTTTAATATCAACATCAAATTCTTTTTTCGCAAAATCAATAGCTTTTAAACTAGCATCAATAACTGCTTTATGAGTTGGTTTACTTGCATCTAAACTAACATGTGGATAGTATGATGGAGCAAAGTATGTAATAACTTTTGGATTTTTATTACTACTAATTACTTGAAGATATTTGATTAATCCCACAGTTAAATCTCTTTCATCAATATCATCTTTTAATAATTCTTTAATTTGCGCATCAATTAATTCATCGATATTTGGATATTCTTGTTTAACTTCTTGATAGAACTCATCATAAGTATATACTTGTGGATTCATATCTAATGGTGTAATTGGTAATCCTGAAGCTTGTTTGTATTCTTCAGTCATTTTTAAAACATGTTGATATGATTCATCAATTGCTTCTTGAGCAACTTTTTTAAGTTTATCCATATATACTTTAGGACTGTTTTTAAATGTTTGAATATTATAGTAGATATGTGCTGATAATGGAGTTTGCACATTATATAACTCTTTATGATCTTCAAGCTTTAAACTAGTTGGAGGCATTGTAACATTATTTCCAACTTTTTCAGTAAAGTCCATACTGATTTCCATTCTTCTAATAATGTTTGCCATTACTAAGTGAGCATTTAAACCTGATAATGATTCACCAACATGAGTTTCTTTTCCTAAAACAAAGAAACCACCTAGTAATTTACCAACAGTACCTGTATACATATATAAATTATCATCGTTTGGATAAGCAGCAAAGTCAGGTTCAGTATCTAAACAAGCAATAGCTTCTAATCCTTCTCTTTCAAGTACTTTAGCAACTTCAGGAATTGCAGCTAATGCTCCATCAGAGTTAACTTCTTCATCTCCAACAAATGAGAATAATAAGTTACCATCAAAATTATCGTCATTACTATATTTTTCAAGTTTTTGCATTAGTAATGCCATACCAGCTTTCATATCCATTGTTCCACGTCCAAATAGATATTCCCCTGATTCTAAATCTTTTCTTGATTCTGGATCAAGGTTTAATTTACCTACTTGTTTAGTATACTCATCTGGATTAGTAATAATATCTTTTAAGATTCCAGCATCATCAACACCAACTGTATCAAAGTGAGCTACTCCTAGTAAAGTTTTTTTAGATGGTCCTTTTTTCATTAAGGCAACAATAGCTGCTCTTGGGAATGCACCAGGAACATCTACTTTAATTAAATGTTCAGGATTTTTTTTGTAATAGTCTAAAGTTGATAAAGACTCATATACAAAGTTTGCAGCATTGATTTCATCAGGTGTTTGAGAAACACTTTTAATGCTTACTAAATCTTTCATTAATTGCAATAATTCATCTTTTGTTTGCCATTTCATATTGTAATCTCCTTCTCTCTAATTTGTCTATAATATATCATAAAAATGCGTAAAAACAAACGAAAAAAAACATTTTTTTCAATAATGTTAATTATTTTCAATATAAATAAACAAACATTATAGTTTCGAAAAAAAATGATAATTTTTCTTTATAACAGGCGATTATTATTGGTTTTCAGTAATATATTTGTGCATTCCATAAAAAATATTTTTCATTAATTCATTACCTCTTGCACCCATAATTTCAGGATGAAATTGTGTTCCAATAAAAAACTTACTTTTATCCTTATGTTCAATTACCTCAATAACATTATCTCTTGATACAGCTACAATATTAAAATCGCTAGCTAAGTCTTTAATAACTTGATGGTGAATTGAATTAACATACATTTCATCTGTCTGCACTAATTGATGAAATCTTGAGTTTTTGTCAATAATATTAATTGAGTGAACATCATTACCTCCCTCTTTCATCGCACTATGTTTAATTGTGATTTCAGGATTTAATGATAAATCTTGATATAAGCTTCCACCATAAATAACATTTGTAAGTTGTAAACCACGACAAATAACAAGCAATGGGATATTTCTCTCGCTTGCTTTTTTAATTAAATAACTTTCAAACTCATCTCTTTTAGGATTTAGTTCACCACATAGAGGGTGAGTATCCTCATTATAATATGAAGGTGAAACATCTAAACCACCAACAATAACAAGCCCATCGATTATGTCTAAGTATGTATCTAAACAACTAGTATCAACTACTTGAGGTAAGACAAGTGGAACACCACCTGTATCAGTAATTACATTAACTTCATCCATTCCAACAAAATTAATATAGTAATCGTTGAACCATAATTCAAAGTCTTCACGTGCATTTGAAGATATACCAATAATAGGTTTTTTCATAGATAATCCTCCTTTAATATATTTGCCAAAATATTATCATAAAAAAATAAGATATTCAATAAAAAATAATTTTATTTAGATACTATATATCTCTACAAAACACTCATTTTAATAAAAAAATAACTTCTTTCCAAATAATACTATTGAATTAGGTAGCATTGAAGCAATAAAAAGAAGTGTTATTAATAATTTAGGTATAGCTTATTTACCAAAGTATACTATTGAAAAGGAATTAGAAGATAATATATTAAAAGAAATTGATATTCCAATTACAAATAAAGAAGTTACAATTATATGTGCATATCATCAAAATA
Organism: Bacilli bacterium PM5-9; assembly: GCA_029893765.1. Lineage (NCBI taxonomy): Bacteria > Bacillati > Bacillota > Bacilli > Bacilli bacterium PM5-9. The sequence goes on along the minus strand of JARXZD010000009.1, from coordinate 15,926 downwards.
AATGGATTACTCCTGCCATGGAATTATTTATTAAATTATTAAAAGATAATAAAAATAGAGAAATTAAATAATCTCTCTATTTTTTTGTGACCATATCATTTTATTATCGTTAAACTCATAACCTACTTTACCTTCATCAGCAAGGTATGCTAGATATGATTTTACAGTACTTCCTACTAAAACAAATTGATTAGCATTCATTACTAAATTATATTCTTCAAAGATATTTTTTAGTATTTCTTCAAACGTTAATTTGTTTTCGCAAATGTTATATATTTTATTCATTACTTCCATAACTTTATCTCTATTTAATTTAATTAATGAAGTTATGTCATTGCTTGCTTCACAGTGCGATGGGATAAATAAAGCACCTTTTAATGTTTCTAAGTAATCTAATGTTTTAAGGAATTCTTTAATATCATAAACAAAGAATAAATGGTATTTTTTAATTGTCTTTTCATCAATTAGAGAATCAGCTAAAAAATAAACATCATCACTTGTTTTAATACCTACCATGTCAAAGAAATGACCATGTAAAGTAAAAAACTCTAATCCATTTGGAAGGTTATCTTCTATTGGTATTGCTTTAGAAGGTTTAGCCATTAAAAATTTATTTCTTATTTCTTTAAAAGGATATCCTCCATATAAAAATGAAGGCTCTAACATTGGAAACTCTGTAATACATTTTTCAATATTGTATGCTAAAACATTACACTCTGTTTTATCTTGTAAAAACTTATTCCCACCTATATGATCAGCATTAGAGTGAGTAGAAATTATTCCTTTTAGATTCCAACCATTTTCAGTAATGATTTTTAAAATTTTCTTTGCAGCATCTTTATCATTTCCAGAATCAATAAGATAGACATTTTCATCATCAATCTTATAAATACCAATGTTTGTTGCATTCTTGATATAATATGTTTTTTCGCCAACTTGAATTAGTTCCATGTTATTAGCCTCCTTAATTTATATAAAAAAACAGCACGCTTTAAACGAGCCATTTTAATTTTGTATGGTGCCCAGAGCCGGAATCGAACCGGCACGGATATCACTATCCGCAGGATTTTAAGTCCTGTGCGTCTACCAGTTCCGCCACCTGGGCATTAGATGTTTCACTGGTGAGTACTTCATAATTATAGCACAACAATTTAGTGATATGCAAGTAGATTTTGTGATATAATGTTATATATTATGAAAAGTGGTGAAAAAATGTTTAATAGAACTTTAATTTTATTGTCAGTATCCTTAACAGTGATAGTTCTAGCCTTTACTGGCTTTACTTTATATTTAGCTTTTAGCAATGGTATTTTTACTAATCCAGAAACAAGTGAAGTTGTTTTTAAAATAAATAATCATTTTATTATGTTTATTATCTTTATTGTTTTATCGTTATTGGGAGCAGTTTTCACTGGAATATCGTATAAAAAACAGTCAATGTTGTTGCTTATTATTGGTACACTATGTTTGTTTGCTTCTAGTATACCTAGTGTTTTCTATAATTTTGAAATTAATAGTAAAGATCCATTTTTATTTTCAAAACTGATTGCACCATCATTTGTTTTAAATGTAATTCAAATTTTCTTAGCAAACAAGGGTGTTACAGATTATAAAAGTGGATTAAGTAATATTAATAAACGAAAATAAAAAACATTGTTTTTAGGCAATGTTTTCTTTTTTACTCTTTTTCATATGTTTCAACACCACATAGTGGGCATACTGGTAAGGTATCATTGTTTTCATCAATCGTTACAACATAACCACATACTGTACAAACATAATTACCTTTTTCTGGTTTATCTCCTGCATTATAAATCATCTGTAACACCTCCTTATGTATTAACCCTATTATAGCATATAAGAAAAATATGCATAGCAAAATAATAATTTGGACAAAATTAAAAATTATTTGATATAATTGGTATTGAAAAACAATAAAAACACCTTTTATAACTGTTTTATATTGTTGGCAATAATAGTCTTTTTAAATAATAAGAATAATGATATGATAATACTATATGAATGAACTTCATCAACTTCAACTTAGCCGTTAAAGTTTAAGTTTTCTACTTTTATTTGTTCGAAAATGATATAATAATTTGCATATTTTAGAAGGAAGTCAAATCGACTTGTTTCATGGTATGGTGGAAAAATAATCCATTTATTTGGTTGGGCATGTTGGTTAGTATAAAATTACTATATAAAGGAGTAGGTTGTTATTAAAAAATCAGGTATAATTATGGGGATATATAGACTAATTGTGTTTGGGGTTGCTATATATGGAAAGTGGATACTAGAAGATATTGGAATAATTGAGATGACATTTTTACAAACTTTTATTATTGGATTAATATATTTTTTATTTGTATATTTCATTGATAGAAAATTAACAAGCTACTTAAAGTCAAAATAAATATGAAATAGTGCTGTAGTTTTATGTTCAACATAAAATAATATTAATAAAGTGAAAATTACTAACATTTATAGCAAATTGCATAAGTATATTAATATTTGTTTGTGAAATAATGTTGTTTTTAATATATTTATTATTTATTACATCTATATTCTATATATATATTTAATAAATATTTTTACAAACTTTTAAAGGGATTCTTTAATGGTTTTTTTGAATTTTTAATCGCTACAAACGATAAAAAAAGGATTATTCAAGCTGAATATTTTTTAAAATATTTAGTCATGAATTAGTGGTGAAACATTACGATATAATAAAAAACCCTATTTAATGGGTTTTTGTTTGTATATGGAGGTTCCTGCCGGACTCGAACCGGCGATCACAGAGTTGCAGTCTATTGCCTTACCAACTTGGCTAAGGAACCATACTACAATATTATAATATATAATTTAATACTTGGCAAGCAAAAAGCATGAAAATTAGTAAAATATTAGTAAAAATGATTAGAGTAATTTATAAAAAAAGCTGATATTTATGGTATAATACTATAGGTTAATAAATTTAATGGAGTTGGTTATGTGAATATAGTATCAAATTACTTTGAAATTTTAAAAAATGAATTTAAAGGATATAACAAAAGTAAATTTAGTAAAGATTTAGTAGCAGGAATAACAGTTGCTGCTGTAGCATTACCATTAGCATTAGCTTTTGGAGTAGGAAGTGGAGCAGATGCAACTGCAGGACTTATAACAGCAATCATCGCAGGAATTGTGATTGGAATGTTATCTGGAACAAGTTTTCAAATATCTGGACCAACTGGAGCAATGATGGCAATTTTAATACCCTTAGTATCAAAACAAGGTATTAATACATTATTTGCTGCAACATTATTAGCAGGAATAATACTTGTAATTGCAGGTATAATTAAAGCAGGTAAGTTTGTTCAATTTATTCCTTTAGGTGTTATTACAGGCTTTACATCTGGAATATCAATTGTAATTGCTTTAGGTCAATTATCAAATTTATTTGGTATTAAATCTAGTGGTGATAATGTTATTAGTCAAACATTTAGTATTTTCAATAATATATCATTAATAAATTATTCTTCTTTACTAATTGGACTTATGGTAATTTTGGTTTGTATTTTTTGGCCAAAGAAAATTGCAAACTATATTCCAGGATCATTAGTTAGTATTGTTTTAGCAACCATTGTAACTAGTGTATTCTCATTAGATATTCAACTTGTTGGTGAAATTCCACAAACAATTATTCACAGCACAAGATTATCATTAAGTGATTTAACATCAATTAATTGGGAAGTAATTCTATTACCATCAATAAGTATTGCTGCTTTATGTATGATTGAAAGTTTACTGAGTGGAGTTGCAGGTAGTAGAATGAAAAATGAAAAAATAGATGCAAACCAAGAACTTATTTCACAAGGTATTGGTAATATTATAATCCCATTTTTTGGGGGTGTGCCAGCAACTGCTGCGATTGCTAGAACTAGCGTTGGAATTAAAGTTGGTGCTCAAACAAGATTAGCAGGGATAATTCATGCGATTGTTTTGATACTATCAATTTTTTTATTAGCAGGGTTAATGTCTCAAATACCACTTTCTGGTTTAGCAGGAGTATTAATAATAACAGCATGGCGTATGAATGAATGGGATACAATAAAATATTTATTTTCTCATAAATTTAAAGGAGCAATCAGTAAGTTTACGATTACATTAGTAATAACTGTTGTTTTTGATTTAACTATTGCAATTGCTGTAGGTATAATTTTTTCTGTAGTTTTATTATTAATTAAGATGACTGATATTGAAATAAATATTGCTGATGTTGATAGTTCTCGCCTAAATGAAAATATTGAAACTCCTAAAAAAACAAAAGTAGTTTATATTACAGGAATGTTGTTTTTTGGAGTATCGGACTATTTAGAAAACGAATTAATGTCTTTAGAAGACAATGATAATATTATTTTATCAATGCGTGGTGTACCTCAAATTGATATTTCAGTAGCAATGTCTTTACTTGAATTTTGTAAACAAGCGAAAAAAGAAAATAAAAATATATATTTTACTAGCTTGCAAAATAATGTAAAGAAAACTTTAGCTCGTTCTGGAATCTATGATGTTTTTGATAAAGAACACTTCTTTTCAAATGCAAAAGATGCAATAATGTATATTTCAAAAAAATAATATATTGATATACTTTAGACAAAAAAATTGTCAATAAATATATTTATAATAAAGGAGGAATGTGCTGTGAAAACTAACAATAATATTGCTTATTTTATTTGGGGATTAGCTATTTTCATTATTTTAATCGCAAAAAGTTCTGTTAGCTTTTGGTTTCCTTATCAAGATGTTCAATTAGATTTATTGGCTATGCATACAATAGCAGTTATTATAATTCATGGATTAATTGCTATAGTTTTATCAATTATTGGATTATCAATTTATAAGAAAAAATAATGTAAAATATCACGTTGGAAAATAAAAAACAGATATATATGATAAAGTCATAATATTTCTGTTTTTTTAATATAGATGTTATATATATAAATTAAAATTTTATTCTAGCAATTTATTTCTTCAACTATTGTATCATCAATCTTATTTTTCGATAAATTCGATATTGATAATCCAGATGTAATAAATAAAACTATACCAATCATTATTCCAGTAAATGCAAAACTAGCAAGCATTACTCCCGAAACAATCATTAATCCAAGACCTTGAATCTTTGGGTTTTTCTTTTTTAAAATAATTGATAATACCAATAACACTACTGCAAAAACAAATATTGCTGTAGAAATCAAAACAGAAAGATGTAAAGAATTGGAGTCCTTTGCATTTATTCCTGGTGATAAAATTTGAAAAGTTAAAAATAATAATATTGTTAGAACAATTAATAAAATATTTATTATTTTTCCAATTTTAATAACAGTCTTTGTATCATTTAAATTCATAGTCATTCTCCTTTACTTAATTTCAAAAAATATTATAACACAAATTTTTTATTTATTTAATTTCATATCTAAAATAGGGTAAGGGTTTCCCTGTTCATCAAATTCATTTCTTTGATAAACCTCAAAGCCCATTTTCTCATAAAATCCTAAAGCTAAGGGATTTTGTTCATTTACACTAACTTTGTCTATTGAATAATTTTTTATTCCATAATTAATAAGTTTTTTTCCAATACCATTATTTCTTTTGCTATTTAAAACAAACAACATTTCTATTTTTGTATCTTCAAGGCCCATAAAAGCAATTGTTGTATCGTTATCTTTAACAATGATTAATTTTTCAATGTTTTTTAGTGCTTGTGGTACATATTGTTTGATATTATTTATTTCGCTATTTGAAAGAAACAAATGAGTTGCTCTAATAGAATCTTCCCATATTTCTAATAATTGTTCTAGTAATAAATTATTTTTATTATTAATTTCAAATATTTTCATATCTTAACTCCATTATAATTGTTTTAAAGAAAAAAAGAGAAATAACTTCTCTTTTTATTCGTTTTTATTTCTCATATGAGGGAACAATAGAACTTCTCTAATTGATGATTGATTAGTTAGTAACATTACCAATCTATCAATACCAATACCAATACCACCAGTAGGAGGTAATCCGAATTCTAATGCCTCAACATAATCAATATCCATTTCACTAGCTTCTTCATTACCTAAATCAGCTTCTTTTAATTGATCTAAGAAACGTTGTTTTTGATCGATTGGATCATTTAACTCGGTGAATGCATTTGCATATTCTCTTGCATCAATGAATAATTCAAAACGATCTGTAAATCTTTCATCTTCAACATTCTTTTTAGATAATGGACTAATTTCAACAGGATGACCATAAATAAATGTAGGTTGAACAATAGTTTCTTCACATTTTTGTTCAAAGAACTCATTGATAATATGACCAACACCAAAGTGATGCTTATCATAAGTAACCCCATGTTCATCTGCTAGTTTTTTAGCTTCATCAATATCCATTTCTTTAAAGAAGTCAACACCACATACCTCTTTAATAATATCGCACATATGTTTACGAGCAAATGGTGCTTTAACACTAATTATTTTATCTTCCCATTCTAATTCAGTAGTACCATTAACTTCTAATGCAAGATGTTCAATAACACCTTCACATATTTCCATCATTGAATCCATACTTCCGTATGCTTCATAAAGTTCAACAGTTGTAAACTCAGGATTATGTCTTGTAGAAATACCTTCATTTCTAAACAGTCTTCCAATTTCATAAACTTTTTCTAAACCACCAACAATTAATCTTTTAAGATGTAATTCTGTGGCAATTCTTAAATAGAAATTCATATCTAAAGTATTATGATGAGTAATAAATGGACGAGCAGCTGCTCCACCTAAAATAGGTTGTAAAATAGGAGTTTCAACTTCAATAAATCCTCTATCATCAAAATATTTTTGCATAGCTCTAATAATTTTAGTACGTGCAACTGCAACCTTTTTAGCTTCAGGGTTAATAATTAAATCCACGTAACGACGACGATATCTTTCTTCCACATCAGTTAAACCATGATATTTTTCAGGTAAAGGTCGTAGTGCTTTAGTTAAATGATGGTATTCAGTTGCTTTAATTGATAATTCACCATGATTTGTTTTAAACATAACCCCTTTAATACCGATAATATCACCAATATCTTGGGCTTTAAAAATTTCAAATTCACTTTCTCCAATAGTATCTTTTCTAACATAAATTTGAATTTGACCACCAAAATCTTGAATATGCATAAAACCTGCTTTTCCTTGATCTCTTTTCGTCATAACTCTACCAGCTACAACTACTTCAATATTCATATCAGCTAATTCTTCTTTTGAATATTTATCATATAAATCAAATAATTCATTTGATAGATGAGTTCTTTTGAATGGATAGCCAAATGGCTTTATGCCCTTATCAAGCAAATCCTGTAATTTTTCTCTTCTGACAAGTTCTTGTTCGCTTAAGTTTTCAGCCATAATCATTCCTCTTTTCTATAATATTAGAACTATTGTAACATATTTAGAGGACTTTGTGTATGTGTATTTGGACTATTTTATGATATTAGATGACAAACATATAAAAGATGTTATAATTTAAATGGAGTTGGTAAAATGAAAGTAAATGCGATTATGCCAAGAGGGTATTGTTATGGAGTTATAAATGCTATTTCCTTAGCAAAGCAAGCTAGAAAAGATTATCCAAATGAAAAAATTTATATTTTAGGAATGATTGTTCATAACAAATATATCGTTGAAGCATTGAAGTTGTTAAATATTGAAACATTAGAAGATAAAAGTAAAAGTAAATTAGACTTACTTGATGAAATTGATGAGGGAGTTGTTATCTTATCAGCTCATGGAAGTGCTAAAGAAATAAAAGAAAAAGCAATTAAAAGAAATTTAATTGTTTATGATGCTACTTGTAAGGATGTTACAAAAACACATGTTTTAATTAAAGAATATTTGAATCAAGGCTATGATGTCTTGTATTATGGAAAAAAAGATCATCCAGAAGCTAATGCGGCATTAAGTATTAGTGATAAAATTCATTTGATAACTAATGAAGATGATTTAAATAATTTAGTAATAGATAATAATAAAATCTTATTAACTAATCAAACAACATTATCAATTGTTGATGCAAAGAAAATTTTTGATTTAGCAAGAACAATTTATCCGAATATTGTTTTAACAGAAGAAATATGTAATGCAACAAGAGTTAGGCAAGAAGCCGTTTTAAAAATTGAAAATAGTGATATTGTTTTTGTAGTTGGTGATCCAACTTCAAATAATTCAAATAAATTAGCGAGTATTGCTAGAAAAAATAATAATGATGTTTATATGATAGAGAGTGTTGAAGATATTGATATTGAATGGCTTAAAAATAAAAAAGAAGCAGCCATTACTTCTGGAGCTTCAACACCAACCTATTTAACTAATATGGTAATTGAGTATTTAAAACAATTTAATTATGATGATAAAAATACTTATAAAAAACCTGATATAGAAATAGAGAGAATATTGGAATAAAAAAAGGGCAAGGGCCCTTTTGTTGTTAAATGATACCTAATTCTTTACCACATTCTTCAATGATTGCTATTGCTTTATCTAAATCATCTTTTGAATGAGTAGCACTTGGCATTAAACGAATACGAGCTAATCCCTTAGCTACTGTTGGAAACATAATAGGACTAACTAAGATATTTTTTTCAAATAACATTTTTGTCATATCAGTTGCCTTAGCTTCTTCACCAACTATTACAGGTGTAATAGGAGAAACTGTTTTCCATGTATTAAATCCTTTTGCTTTAAGTCCCTCTTGAAGATATTTAGCATTTTCCCATAGTTTTTTAACATTTTCATCACTTTTTGTCATTTTATCAACAACAACTAAACCAGCACCACACATAGCACTATCTAATCCAGTTGAGAATAAGAATGGACGAGCTTTTTGTTTTAAATAATCAATTAGCTCTTTTTTTCCACCAACAAAACCACCAGCAATACCAAATGCTTTTGATAGGGTTCCAATTTCAAATTCAACTTTACCTTCAAGGTTAAAGTGATTTACTAAACCACGACCATGACTTCCAAAAACACCTTCACCATGAGCATCATCAACAGCTAGATGAACATCTTCATAGTTGTTTTTTAATTCAACGATTTTATCTAATGGAGCAATATCCCCATCCATTGAGAAAACACCATCAGTAATAATTAAAACAAAACCACTTACTTCAGATTTAGCTTTTTCAATTTGAGTTTTTAAATCATCCATATCACAATGCTTATATACATATTTTTTAGCTTTTGCTAAACGAACCCCATCAATAATTGAAGCATGATTAAGTTCATCACTAATAATAGCATCGTTTTCAGTTGTAATTGATGGTATAAAGGCAGTATTTGCTTGAAATCCTGATTGTACTAAAATAACATCTTCAACACCCTTAAACTTTGCTAAAGCTTTTTCAAAATCAATATGACATTGTTGACTTCCAGAGATACTACGTACAGCACCAGAACCAGCACCATATTTTGCCATACACTCTTGTCCACCTTTAACAACATCAGCATCATTTGCAAATCCTAAATAGTTATTAGAACACATATTTAAATATTCTTGTCCATTGACTTTAATATATGCTCCTTGTGGTGATTCTAAAATTTTAATGTTGTTGTAGGTTTTAGTTTCGTGACGAGTATTTAATTCATCATTAATTCTATTCCATAGTTTTGCCATTGAAATACCTCCTATTTATTAATTGATAAGATAATTTTTCCTGCTTTACCACTTTCTAATGTTTCAAAGGCTTTTTCAAAATCTTCCATTGCAAATTCATGAGTAATTGCTGCATCTAAAACTTTTTTATTTAAAACAATATTTGCAAGTAAATCATTAACAATATGCCATGTATCAAAAATTCTTCTTCCAGTAACTCCTTGAATTTTTAAGTTTTTAAAGACAATATCATTAAATCTTACAGGAATTTCGATTGGTCCAAAAACGCTTAAAACATTTATTTCAGCACAATTATGTACTAAGTCAATACAAGTGTTAAAAGCTTGATGTGAACCTGTCATTTCTAGGCAGATATCTGCCATTCTTCCATTGGTAATTTCCTTAACGATTGCAATCGCATCTTCTTTAGCAGGATCAATGATAGCATCTACATTAACATCTTTTAACATTCCTTTACGAAATTCATTCATTTCTAAAACAATAACACTTGCTGCGCCACCTTTTTTAGCAACCTCAGCTGCCATTAAACCAATTGGACCAGCTCCAGCAACTATTACGTGTTTTCCTAAAATGTTTGAATAGTTAATGGTATGAACAGCATTACCTAATGGCTCCATTAAAGCCGCATACTTTAAATCAACACGAGGATCAATTTTAAAGGCAATATTAGCTGGGATTACTGCATAATCAGCCCACACACCATCAGTATGCACTCCTAAAATTTTCATATTCTCACAAACATGAGAATTACCAGTAGTACACATATAACAGTGCCCACAATAATAATGAGTTTCATACGCAATTTTATCGCCAATACAAACATTGGTTACATTCTTACCTACTTCTACTACTTCAGCTAAACCTTCATGACCGTTGATATGAGGAATACTGACATTTTTTTGACTCCAATCATCCCATTTGTAAATGTGATAATCAGTGCCACAAATTGATGATTGAATAACTTTTATTTTTATTTCATCATCATTTTGAATCATTGGTTCGTCAATTTCTAATAATTCAAAACCTTTTTCTGCTTTTGTTTTTACGATTGCTCTCACAAGCAAACCCCCTTTCTTTTAGATATAAATTGTTTTTAGTTTGCATGTTAAAATTATTAACAATACATAACTCTATTCTATCACAGCATTTAAAAAATTAAAATAATTAATTAATTAAACTTTGTTTATTAAATTTAATCAATTCATCAATATATTTGTTTATATCATCAATCTTTTTAATAATTCTTTTTTGTTTATGATTATTTTTTGTTAAAGAAAGATATTCTTTTAAATTATTAGTTGTTTTTCTTAATTCAAAAAGCTGTTCATTAATATTAGTTAAATTACTTTGATAATTTTGTAACATTGAGTTAGCTAAGATAGCTTCATAAAAATCATTTTTAAAAATACTTAAAGCATTTTCAATAATACTTCCTATATTATAATATTTCATTAAATAATCAATATCTTCAGGAACAAGTGATGATTTAATAAATGATTGAGTTAGTTGTAATGAAATTTTCTTTGCTTTTAAAGCCGCTACAATCATTTTTTCTAATTGTTCAATAAATGATTTATTACTTGAAATATTATTAATAATACTTTTATCAATTTTATCATAAACAAATTCCTTATAATCAAGTGTAAAAGGCTTTACTTGTTGATTAAATGGTTCAATTGTTTTTTTATTTAAAAAGTCTTTAAATGAAAAGTTATTATAAGTATTTAACTCATTTGAAATTTCACTTAAACTTTTTAAAATATTTGTAATACATAATTTATTAATGTTCATATCATTGATGGTTTTTTCATAATCACTTGCGGTTGTATCACCATTAATATTATTATTAATATCCATAAGGTTTTCAGTGATAATTTTGTAAAAATAATTAGTTGATTTTTCAATAACATAGTAAATATTATCGTACAGCTTTTCTTCTTGTTTAGTGATATGTAATAGGCTATATTTAATAATCATTTTTAGGTTATCACTAATTTCATTATTTATATGGATAAATGGTGCACCAATTTTTAATTCAAAATTAGGAATAGTGTAATCTAATAGTGATCTTTTAATTTCTTTAAGGCGAATATTGTAATTTTTATTTAAAGTAGTTAAATCAAAATTATCAACTTGGTTAATATTGTTTGTGATTAAATCAAAACTCATAAATTGAGATAGAGAAGGAGCAATTTTTAATTGCATAAACTGATTATATGTTTTAGCATCCACAACATTTTTAAACTCTTCCATACTATTTACATGATAATTAGTGTAAATATAATTGTATGGAAATACAATTGCCCCTCGATGAGCTAACTCAAGATTATTAAAATAATTATAGCTGCCATATAATGAGCGATTAACTAAAACTATTGTACCTACATAACCACTTTCATATCTATCACTATCAAGCGAAACACATCGATATAGTGGTTCAGAACTAACGCGTATATTTAAAATGTTTTTAGAATCATTGTCATTGTGTTTAGTTAATGGTGATGAATTAATACAAATAGCTCTAGTGTGAGGGTGTTTTAAACCAACATATTGGGCACAACCACCACCAAGAGAGTTACCACCTACATAAGTAATACGATGTCCTTTATTTTCAATATACTCATAATATTCTAAGGCTGCTTCATATTGTTGAACATTTTTATTTAAAAAGTTATTTAAATTATCATGTCGCCAATCTTCTAAATCAGTTGATCCTTGATAGATGATTGCTACATCTTTTGATAGAGTATCTTGAATACAAATAGCATGTAATCTTGTTTTATTGAATGGTGTTTGAAAGTCAATAATTTTAAAGTTAGGATAATTATTTATTAAGTATTTAAATAAATTACTACTAGCATTTTTCAACTCATCAAGTCTATAGATATAATTACAACTCATTTCAATTATAAATTTATCATTTAACAATTTAACCACCTCTAGTTTGATTATATCATATTTTAGTTAAAAAACAGTAATCAACAAGATAATAATCTTATGATAAACATTTAAAAAACTTTGTAAAAATGATAGAATAAAGAAGGTGATTGAATGAATGGAATAGTGTTAGTTAATAAAGAAAAAAATATGTCAAGTCATGATGTAGTAGCAAGACTTAGAAGAATATTAAAAACAAAAAAGGTTGGTCATTGTGGGACTTTAGATCCAATGGCAACTGGAGTTTTAGTATGTCTAATTAATAAAGCAACTAAATTATCTAATTACTTGGTATTGGATAAAAAAAGATATATTGCGACTTTTAAATTAGGGCAAGCAACAACTACTCAAGATTTAGAGGGTGAAGTAGTTGATAAAAAAGAATACCAGTATGAATATAATGATGATGATATTTTAAAAATATTAGAAGATTTTAAGGGTGTTCAAATGCAAATTCCTTCGATTTATAGTGCGATTAAAGTAAATGGGAAGAAATTATATGAGTATGCACGTAACAATGAAAAAGTAGAAATTCCACAAAGGGAAATAAATATTTTAAATTTAGAATTATTATCTTTTGAAGATGATTTAATTACAATTGATGTTGAGTGTAGTAGTGGAACATATATTAGATCTTTATGTTTTGATATAGCTAAAAAATTAGGCTATCCTGGTGTTTTAGTGAGCTTAAATCGTATTGAATCTGGTGTTTTTAAATTAGAAGATAGTTATACTTTAAATGATATTGAAAATAATGAATATAAATATATCTCAATGAAAGATGCTTTAAGTGGATATAAAATGATTGATATTGATGAAACTATGTATAACGATGTAAAAAATGGTAAAGCATTAAATATTGAAGTTGATGAAAAATTTGTAGTAGTGTATCAAGGTGATATTCAAGCAATTTATGATAAATCATCTAATGGACTATCAAAAATGATAAGGGGGCTATGGTAATGGAAATAATTCATTTAAGAAATGATGATGAAATATCTCAATTAAATAATGAATATGCTGTAGCAATCGGTAATTTTGATGGTGTTCATTTAGGACATCGTGAGGTTATAAAAAAAGCTGTTAAACTAGCAAGCTCTAAAAATATGAAAGCTGGTGTTATGTGTTTTGATGTAACACCACGTCAATTGGTTAATAAAATTGATAACTATTATATGTTGAGATCATTTGAACAAAAAAAAGAAATTTTAGAAGAATTGGGTATTGAAACAATCTTTTTAATTCATTTTAATGATAAAATTAAAAATTTAAGTCCTCAAGAATTTGTTGAGAAAATGATTATATCGAGTAATATTAAATATTTAGTTTGTGGTTATGATTTTGCTTTTGGTAAAAATAAAGCTGGAAATGCTACTTACTTACAACAATTTAGTGAGTTTAAAACAATTATTTTACCACGTATCGAAATAAATCATGATAAAGTTAGTTCAACATTGATTAATGAATTATTAAGCCATGGTAGTATTCAAGAGGCTAATCGTTTATTAGTTAAACCATATTCTATTATTGGTAAAGTGATTGCTGGTAATCAAAAGGGGAGAATGATTGGTTTTCCTACTGCAAATGTGCTACCGCTTGTTAATTATCGTATTCCACAAAGTGGTGTTTATGCAACAAGAGTTATTGTTAATGATAAAGAGTATTATGGTATGACTAACATCGGTCATAATCCAACTTTTAATTTTTCTTGTAATACTTCTGTTGAAACAAATATTTTTGATTTTGATGAAGATATTTACGGTTGCATTATTGAAATTATCTTTATAAAGTATATAAGAAAAGAAAAGATTTTTGATGATGTTGATGATCTAGTGAGACAGTTAAATAAAGATAAGCAAGATATTATTGATTTTTTTAATGAAAAATAATAGTTTATTTGAAAGGGTGATAACAATGAAAAAAAATAATAGAAAAGTAATGATTATTACGATTGTTATATTAGTTATTATTACAATTGGTTATTTTGTTAAGGATGATGCTTTAATGCTTTTTAATAAGCAATTAGATTCTGAAACAAAAAAGGTTATGAAAGAGAAGTTATCATTTGTTCAAATAAAAAATATTGTTTTTAGTAGTGATGATTTGACTGATTTTAAAGAACAAATTTCTTATGATAATTTTAAATATGATAATTTGAATTATTATAAATATTTCAATGAAATAAGCGATACTTCAAATGATATGGTAGTTAATAAAGCTAATCAGTATCAAAAAGAAAAAATTAGTTTAGATATGATAAAAGAATTTAATGAAAATAAAAGTAATCTTAGACAATTCAAAAAAGTTCTTGAAAAAGGAGTTTATAATGAAAAAAAGGCGATTATGATTATTAATCCAGAAGATAATATTACAATCGCAAATAAATTTCGATATATTTCAAATTATATACCACAAGAATTAGTCAATATTGATGATATTCCTAAGTTAGATAAAGATGAGTATTTGTTAACTCAAGATAGTGCAAATGCACTTATTCAAATGTGTGAAGGCATTGAAAAGGATTTTTCAAATGAGTGCGGTGGTTTAGTTTTGACATCAGCTTATCGTAACTATAAAACACAAAAAGAAATTTATAATTCAATGCTTGCATCAAATTCGAAAAATAAAACTTATGTTAATAGTCCTGGTTGTAGTGAGCATCAATTAGGAAATACTTTAGATATTATGGCTAGTAATGTTAAACAAGAAGACTATTATAAAACAAAGCAATATCAATGGATTCAAGTAAATGCTTATAAATATGGATTTATTATTCGTTATCCTAAAAATAAAGAAAGTGTAACATATATTAATTTTGAACCATGGCATTTACGATATGTTGGAAAAGATTTAGCAAAAAAATTATATAATGAAAATATAACTTTAGAGGAATACTATAATGATATTTATAAATAATTATAAAAATTAGGTTACATTTTTTAATAAGAAAAGCATGGGTTCGGTTTGAATCCATGCTTCTTTTATGTAATCTCAACCGCACCACTTATCATTTTATTAAATTCTACCTCATGTGGTGTTTTAAAGTCAAATATTTTTCTTGGCATTTCATTAATTTTAAACATTATATCTTCAAGATATTGTTGTTCTACTTGATATAATGATTTTCCTTTAGGGATAAATCTTCTCACTATTGCGTTCATTCTTTCATTACTTCCTCTTTGAAATGAACAATATGGATCGCACTTATACAATTTAACTCCTAATCTTTTTGCAGCTATTCCCAATGCTTTAAATTCTAAACCATTGTCTGTTGTAATTGATTTTACTAAAATCTT
>JARXZD010000008.1 GCA_029893765.1 Bacilli bacterium PM5-9 | reverse complement strand
TGGAATTAAATCATACAATAAAAAGAACTGGAACTTAATGTAAGACTAAATTCCGTTTAAAAAGGTTAAACTGGAATTTACTTTTTCAATTTACATTAATGTTTTAAAAAAGTGCTTTTATTGACTTTTTGTCGATAAATAGTTATAATTGTTTTGATTATATATTTATAGAGTATAATTGGAAATGATTAAAAATTAATCAAATTCCTTAATAATCAAACTAAACTAGACCAAGTACTTAAACCAGTTACTATTGAAAAGTAGTGGCTGGCAATTTTAGTCGGTAATTTTATATAATGATATTAGATTAATATTTTATTATTTAATTTTACCTTAAAAGGAGGATTAAGCAGAGTTGATGGAAACACAGCATATTGCTATAGAAAAACAAATAATACGTCCAAAAACATCTTTGAAAAAAGAAATAGGATTATTATTGATGAAGATAGCCTTTGTTATATTAATTTTTATTGTATTATTTACATTTATATTTGGAATTATGCGAGTGAAAGATTCAACAATGTCTTTATCAATAAAAAATCGTGATTTGGTTTTATATTACCGATTGGATAAGAAGATTGTCGTTGGTGATGTAGTTGTAGTTGAATATGAAGGGAAAAAGCAAGTTAGAAGAGTAGTTGCTATGGCTGGTGATACAGTTAATATTACAAATGATGGGTTAGAAATTAATGGCTCATTACAGTATGAACCAGCAATAACAACCGATACATTACGATATGTTGATGGTACAAATTTTCCAGTAACTTTAGAAAAGAATCAAGTATTCTTATTAGCTGATAATAGAAAGGATTCTATTGATAGCAGAATTTATGGTCCAGTTAATAAAAGTGATATTTTAGGAAAAGCAATGAGTTTATTTAGGCAACGTGAAATTTAAAAAAGGAAAGAGGAAAAAAAATGGAAAGAAAAAACACAAAATTCAAGAAAATTATAGGTAGTGCTTTAGCTTTAATGGTAGCATTTGTTACCTTTTTAAGCTTTGATTCAAAAGTATCGGCGGCAGATGTCTTTACGAATCCGTATATTTACAAAGAAATAAAAAAGTCTGATGGAACAACAACACCAACAGCAACTTTTAATTATGAGTTTACACCATTTAGTTTTAATGGTGGTACAACAGATTTGTCAATGGTGCCTCCAATTGCGGATGTAGCAGTTTCATTTAGTTCAGCAGATGCTGGAACAGGAACTCCAATTGTTAGTGTAAAAAAAGGTGAGCCAGTTGTTATCCCAGCAATGAGTGGTGCAAACGGCTTTAAAAGAGCTGGAGAGTATGTTTATACAGTTGTTGAAAAATCAAAAGTATTTTCTGCAGCGCCAAATGATGCTTTATCTGATTCAGCTGCAAAATACGAAATTCATATTTTCATAAAAAATAATGGCACTGGGTTAGAGCTTGGTGGAGTAACAGTATATCAACTTTTAGATGATGAAGGAGCTTCAGTTACGAAAGTTAAAATTGATGGTTCAGAAAATGGTAAAGCAATGTTATTTAGTAGTGATTATTCAAAAACTGCTACTTTATCAGTTAAAAAAGAAGTAGTTGGAGATTATGCTGATAAATTAAAGAAATTTAGTTTTACAGTTAATTTTGCTGCAGCAGCAAATGTAACGGGTTCAAATACTTATGATTATTATTTGACGCAAGATGGTACAAAAATTGCTGGTTCAGAAGGAACTCTTACAGTAAATGGAACAGGAACTGCAAGTATTTTATTAGCTCATGGTCAAGCTGCAGTATTTGAAGGTTTACCAACAGGAACTAAATTTTATGCTGTTGAAACAGCGGATGCAAAATATAAAAGTGAGGGTGAAATTAGCTCGAATGGCGTTGTCACAAGCATCCTAGAAGCAACTGGTGATTTAGTACTTAATATAAATGCTGGTGTAAAAAACCCAGATACATTAATTGGTGAAGGTGAAAACTATGCACTTGCTATTAATACTGAAAAAGATATTAGTGTTACTGGATTAATTTTTGAAAACTTACCATTCTTAATTTTAATTGCTGTAGGTATTGGTGGAATTGGATTCTACGTAACAAAAAGAAGAAGACACCAATAAAAGTTAAAATAAATTAAGGGTGATTATGAAAAAAAATAAAAGTAAAAATACTTTTGAAGAAAAAGAATCGCCAAGTATTAAATTTGTTCGTGGATTAAATAATATTGTTGATTATATTGTATTGTTAATATTCTTGTTGTTCATTATTTATGGTAGTTATGCAATGTGGGATAATAAACAAGTAATATTTGAAGCAAGTTCTGACAAATATACAGCATATAAGCCATCAAGTGAAAGTGATGATAACTCTTCATTTGATGAGCTTAAAAAATTAAATAAAGAGGTAATTGCATGGCTTGATGTTTATGGTACTAAAATTGATTATCCAATAACACACACTAGCAACAATTCAAAATACTTGAGTATTAATGCTAAAAAAGAGCCATCATTAGCTGGAAGTCTTTATTTAGATTATCGAAACAATCGAAAATTTAAAGATTTTAATAATATCATTTATGGTCATCACATGGATGGTGATGCAATGTTTGGTAATATTGATTTATTTAATGATAAAGAGTTTTTTGATAATCATAAATATGGAAATATTTATTTTAATGAAAAAGGTCATGGATTAGAATTCTTTGCATTTTTTGAAGTAGATGCATACAATTATAAACTTTATAATCCTAATGTTAAAGGTAAAAATGAGATAACTCAATATCTTTCTTATTTAAACTCTATTGCCAAATATTCAAGAAATATTAATATTAAGGCAACAGATCAAATTGTTTTATTAAGTACATGTGAAAACAGTTCAACAAATGGTCGTCAAATTTTAGCTGCTAAAGTAAGCGATAAAGAATTTGAAAATCCATTTATTGAAAATATTGAAAATGAAAATAAAGAAAGAGTTAATCAACAATCTTTAATAATAAAAATATTATTATTCTTACTTTTAATTATTTTAATAATATTACTATTATGGTTATTATTAAAAAGAAGAAAAAAAGAAAAGGAAGTTGTTGAAGAGTAGAAAATTGTAAATTTTATATTAAATGATATATAAACCTAAATAAAATCATATATTTTATAAAAGAAGCACAACATTTTAAAATGCTGTGCTTTTTTAGCGAGCTAATACTCTTATATCAATACATCTTTTAACATCATCCAATCGTTTGCTATCTATTACTTCAATCATCAGCCATTTTTGATTCATACCTTCTTTGGTAGTATAATACAATTCTTGAAGATATGGTGTAAAAGTAGTAAGTTGGCTAGTAAATAAATCTTTCTCTTTTTTACCTATAACAATTAAACAAATAAAATAATCTTCCATTGGATAAATTGCACACAAGCTTCGGCCATATTTTTTAAATTTTATATTCCAACCGGGTACCAAACAATTACTATATTCAAAAATTATTTTAGGTTGATATTCAACTTTTAAATAATTGATTAACTCATTAAATAAATTTTCATTAACATATGAACTTACTTCATCAATAGTGGGTATTATTTTTCGCTCAAACTTATTAAACATCAGTTTTAACCTTTGCCCACAATTCGATATAATGAATATCATTATTTGGATTTGAATATTTTTGAACGATAAATGGCTCGGTCTCAATTTTATGTGCAGGCAACCATGTATCATAAAAATAACCACTAGCTTGATAAAGTGCTTCACTAACAAGTTTTTCAAAAGTATCAGCTTCGTAATAGCATACCAAATATTTTCCACTAGGCATTGTCCATTTTTCATAACCATCAATATATGTATCAACTTCAGCTCCAGCAAAATAATTAAAATATCCTTCTTTATTACTTGGTGTTAAGACATCAAGGAAATTGTGAATGGTTGTCTTTTGGGCAATCAAAAAACTATCTTTTTGTAAATTGTTCCAGATATCTAATAAATCATTTATTTTTGGTTGACTAATCTCACTTATTAAACTTAGTTTACTTTCGCCAATAAACAGTTTATTACTTGTTAGATAAACTTCATTAATCTCTAAAACCATATTTTCAACTATTAAAGGAACACCTAAATCAATATTAGTATAATTTAAAGAAAGATTTGGTTTAATAAAATAATCTAAAGTTATCTTTTCTTTTCGATAATAACTTGGTGTAATATTATAAATTTCTTTAAAAGATTTGGTGAAAGTACTAGCACTATTAAAACCACAATCAAGGGCAATCTCTAGAATAGATTTAGTTGTCTTTTTTAAAAGGTTAATTGAATATGCTAATCTTCTTAACTTGATATATTCGTTAACTGTTTTCTTAACTAACCGTTTAAATACCCTTTGATAATAAAATGTCGATAAGTTAGCAATCTTAGCAAGTTTATCAATGTTTAACTCTTCATCATAATGCTTATCAATATAATCAATTGATTGTTGGATACATTGCCATGTTTGCATATAAACCACCTCTATAAATAGTATACAAAAAATAATTAATTAATACTTGTTTAATAATGCTTTTCTTAAATTTGATTACCTGCAAATTTTTTATGATTACTATTATTTTTGGTTAATATCTTCAAAACATAAATCAAAAATAGTGATATATGCCATTGCATTAATAACAGGAATAATACGATTAATGATTGTTTTATCATGTCTTCCTGTAATTTCTAAATTACTTAATTTTTTGTCTTCAATACTATAAGTAAGTTGAGGCTGACTAATTGAAGCAATAGGTTTTACAATAGTTGAATAAACAATATCCTCACCATTTGTAATACCGCCATTAATACCACCATTATTATTGTAAAAAGTAGTAAGTTTTTTATTATCTAAATAGATAATTTCATCCTTAACTTTACTTCCAAAATTATTCTTAAATTCTTCATGGTTACCAAATGCAACATCTTTTATTCCAGGAATACTGTATAGTAAACCAGATAGAACACTTTCAAATGAATAAAAGAAAGGTTCTCCAATAAAAGCTGGTGGATTGATAACAATAGTTTCAATTTGACCACCTAAACTATCATTTTCAATATTTTGTGCAGCTTTATACATTTTTTCATAAGTTTCTTTATTAAAAGTTGGAAAATTATTATTTTTAATACCATTTAATAAAATTTTATGTAAATTATCCTTTAATTTGGTAGCTAATAACTTTAAATGAATATTAGTATAATCACCAACATTACTTGGAACAATTTTTTCAACAAGAAATTTTCTTAAATCATAGTAGCCAATATCTTTATATGAAGCAAAAGAGTTAATATGAGATAAAATACTCATGTTTGGATAATAATCGAATAAAATTTGTTGGCAAATTGCACCTAAAAAAACTAAAGGTAAAGTCATTCTTCCTGAAAAATGACCACCACCTGCGATTGTATGTGCTTCTTGATATTTCATGCTAGCTACATAATCAACGTGTCCAGGTCTAGGGTGTTTTAAAACATTATCATAATCAGTATTTTTAACATCCTCGTTAACAAAAAATACTTTAATTGGCTCATTAATAGTAATAGCTTGATTATCTTTATTTACTTCACTAAACCCTGAAACGATATCATATTTAATTTTTTCTTGTCGGGGAGTATTGAATATTTCATTACCTTGCCTCAACATTAGTTCTTTATTTACTTCATTAAAATCAATTAAATGATTGCTAGGAATATTTTCAATAATAATTCCAATTTTATCATCGTGAGATTGACCAAATAAAGTAAATTTTAAATTATGAATAAAATTACTTTTCATCATAAAAACCTCCTAAATTAAGATATTGTTCAATAAAAGTTGGAAAAGATTTATTGATGCTTTTTATTTCATCTAAAACAACTGGACTATTTGCTTTTGTACTAGCAATTATTAAAGTAATTGCTATTCGATGATCATTAAAAGTATTAAACTTACCACCAATTATTTCACCTTTTTCTATTGTCAAATAATCATTTGCTAAAACGTAATTAATTCCCATTTTATTTAAATAATCAATTATTGATTCAATACGATTGGACTCTTTATATTTTAATCTATTAATATTTGTTAAAGTACCACCATTTTCTAACATTGATAAAGCTAGAATTGGTGCACTATCAGGAATATTTGAAATGTCGATAGGTTCATTGTTGTTTAATAGGGCAGATAAGCAAGCATCACCTTGAAGCGTTTTATTATTTATTGAAGGTAAATGAATGTTATTTCCAAGGAAATTTGCTACCTCAAAAAAATTAAGTGCAGAATAATCATTTTCAATATTGTAATTGTTTTTTGAAAGATATTTTTGATTACCTAAAATTTTAAATTCATCATAATTTTCGTTGTGTTCTATTTTTATATTAAAATCATTTAAAACTTTTATAGTCATTTTAATATAATTTAAAGATTGTGGTTTTTGAGCAAGTGTAATTGTTGAATTAAAATCAAGCATTGGTAATAAAAATAATAAACCACTTATGAATTGACTACTAGTTAGTTCATCGATTTTAAAATGATTGTTTTTAAATAAACCATTAATAGTTAATGGCAAATTATCATTGCTTTTTAAACTATATTTTATTTCATTTTCATCAAAAATATTAAAATAAGTAGTTAATGGTCTTTTAGCAAGGCTTTTACTACCATTAATATTTAAATTATCAGTGAAGTTGATAAGTAAAGGTAAAAGAATTCTTAATGATGATGCAGAATCTTTCATATCAATAAAGGTCTCATTTTTCATTGAAAAATAACGACTATCAATAATTAACTTGTTATCTTTGTAAATAAAATCAACATTGTATTTTTTCATTGCTTCAATAGTTACTTTAACATCATCACATAATGAAGTTACATTAGAAATAACAGTGATAGTACTTGTTAAACTAGCAGCTATTATATAACGATGTAAGTATGATTTTGAAGGAGGTAAAACTAATTTTCCATTTAATGTAGTAGGATAGAAAATAAACTGATTAGGACTTACCTTAATATTTTCTTTTAGTGTTTGATAATTTTTTTGATAAATATCTATTAACTTATTTATTTCAAATTCTTTAAAAGATACATTAGAGATATCTTTTAAAATAACTTCATTAATTACAGTTTTATTTTTTTTCTTATCATATTTTAATTTACTAAAGTCAATATCAACAAAAGGTTTAATACATTCAAATTTTTCAAATAACTCTTTAGCATATATATAAGCATTGTTATTTAGATAATTGTTGTCTAAAGTTAAAGCTAATAAAATACCGATTGCTACACACTCACCATGTAAGTAATCGTTATTATCAGCTAACTCAATACAGTGTGCAATACTATGTCCAAGGTTAAGTTGATGGCGATATTTACTATCATAATAGTCTTTTTCAACAATATCTAATTTTATTTTCATTGATTTTTTAATAAGTTTAATCAGTAATTCAGTATCATTTCTAAGTTCTTCTAAAGAATTAATTTGATTTAAACATATAAGAATAGATTCATCATTTAAAAGTCCGTGCTTAATTAATTCAACAAGACCTTCTTTAAAAAGTCTAGTAGAAAGAGTTGTTAAAAAAGTAGAATCAATTAAAACATAATTTGCAGGATAAAATGTTCCAACTAAATTTTTTATTTGAAACTTATTTATAGCTACTTTAGAGCCGATACAACTATCAACACAAGCAAGTAGAGTTGTAGGAACATGAATAAGGTTAAGACCACGCATATAAGTTGCTCCAGCAAATCCAGCTAAATCACCAATTAAGCCACCACCAATACATATTAAGTTACTATTACGATCAGCCATGTTATCAAACAGCATTTTATGAATTAAATCAACATGTTCTTGGTTTTTATTTTCTTCAAGAGCTTCAATGATGATTATATCAAGACAGTTTTCAATTAATGGTTTTAAATAATTATAATGTTTTTGATAAACATTTTTATCAATACACAAAAAGTAGTTTTTATTATCTAAAAAACTACTAATTTCATTATTGATTGTATCATTTTTAAATTTAATATTGTTTTCTTTAAAGATATTTGATGCCACTTAATCAACTCCTATAAAGAATTATTTATAAAATCTTTTAGTTTTTTTGCTTTTTCAACTAAAGAAAGATATTGTTTTTCGTTTAGCGATTGAGCTCCATCACTTAATGCTTTTTTAGGATCATAATGAGTTTCAACAAGAATACCATCAACACCAGCCATAATACAACTTAAAGCAACGCTTTCAACCATATTTGCATTTCCTGTGGAATGAGATGGGTCAATGAATACTGGTAAATGAGTTAGTTTCTTTAATAAAACAATAGCATTTAAGTCAGTAACATTTCGATAAGCTTTTTCAAAAGTTCTAATGCCTCTTTCACACAAAATAATATTAGGATTACCAGCTAAAAAGATGTATTCAGCAGCAAATAGCCATTCTTCTATTGTTGCATTGAAACCACGCTTTAAAATAATTGGTTTTTTTGTTTTTGCAACCTTTTCTAATAAATCAAAATTTTGCATATTTCTAGCACCAATTTGAATAATATCAATATCTTTTGCATATTTATTTACTTGTTCAACGGATGTTAGTTCACAAACGATTGGATAAATATTTTTTTCTTTATTTAAAATATCTAATCCAATTTCACCTAATCCTTGAAAAGAATAAGGAGATGTTCTTGGTTTAAAGATACCACCTCTTAAAAAATCAGTATCACTTTTCTTAAGATAACTTACTATTTTATTAAGCTGTTCTTGTGATTCCACTGAACATGGACCACCAATAATTGATAGGCTATTATTTCCTATTATTTTACCATTAACAACTATTTCACTTGTCTTTTTTTGAAACTTTCTACTAACAAAATAATATGAATTACTTTTTGAAACAATTTCAAAATTATTATCATTTATTATATTCAAATCTAAATGTGTTATATCACTATTAATTAAAAGATAGTTTATATTATTAATATTAACTTCTTTATATGAAACACTATTTTTAATAAAGAACTCATGTATATCAGTAAGAATTTGTTTGTCTATTGTATCATTTATTTTTATTATCATTTAAACAACTACTTTCTAAAAAATAAAATCATCTAATATTAGATGGATGTTTTATCTTCATTTTCATTATAATTATACCGATGATTAGATAAAAAAGCAATTTTTTTGTCTTCAATGAATACAATGAAAATTAGGCTAGAAAAAACCTTATAAAAGTGTTATAATTTGTTTGTTTGATATTTGAAATGAAAGGACTATGATTATGAAATATGAAGCAGGATTAGTCTTAGAAGGCGGAGGAATGAGAGCCTCGTATACTCAAGGAGTCTTAGACTTTTTTATGGAAAACGATATTGATTTCACATATATTGTTGGTGTTAGTGCTGGTGTTGGTTGTGGAATGAATTTCATAAGTAAGCAAATAGGAAGAGCTTGCACATTAAGTG
Organism: Bacilli bacterium PM5-9; assembly: GCA_029893765.1. Classification (NCBI taxonomy): domain Bacteria; kingdom Bacillati; phylum Bacillota; class Bacilli; species Bacilli bacterium PM5-9. The sequence continues at coordinate 61,701 of JARXZD010000008.1, read as the reverse complement.
TAGAGTATGGTGATGATAAAAGAGTAGTTGGAATTGGAAATTTAATTAAACATGGTCAATATTTTAATTTAGATACTATTTACAATAAATTGGATAAAGAAGTATTTTTTGATTATGATGCTTTTAATAAAAGTGATACTACTTTTTATGCAGGATGTTTTAATATTTTAAGTGGTGAAGTTGAATATTTTTCAAAGAAAAGTATGGAAAATTCAACAAAACCAATTATCGCAACATCTTCATTACCACTTTTATCTAAGATAGTTGAAATTAATGGAAAAAAATATTTAGATGGAGGAATAAAAGATTCAATTCCACTAAATAAATCATTACAAGATGGTAATAAGAAAAACGTTGTTATTTTAACAAATCCAATTGAATATCGACGTCCTAAAGAAAGTTCATTGCCATTAGTAAAAGTATTATATTTTCGCTATCCTAAATTAATTGAGGCATTAAAACAAAGAGATACTGTTTATAACAACATGCTGGATAAGATTAATGAAATGGAAAAAAATAATGAAGTTTTTGTAATAAGACCTTCAAAAGCTTTAAGTGTTTCGCGTTATACAAAAGATAAAGAAACACTAATGGAAGCATACAATCAAGGCAAAAGTGATGCAAAAAATAAAAAAGATTTATTAATAAAATATTTAATGGGAGGGCAATAAAATGAAAGTTGGATTTATCGGTTCAGGTAATATGGCAAGTGCATTAATTTCTAGTATGTCTAAAAATGATAACTATGAAATAAGTGTTATGGACATTAATGAAGAGGCATTAAAAAAGAATGAAAAATTAGTTTCATTTACAAGTACAGATGTCAAAGAAGTAATCGCAAGATCAGAGTATTTAATTTTGGCAATTAAACCATATATGTATCAAGATTTTTTAATTGAACATAAAGAGATATTACAAGATAAGCTTGTTGTTTCAATTGCAGCAGGTATTTCAAAAGAATTTATGAAAACTTATTTAAATAAATATGTAATTGTTATGCCAAATACTCCAGCAGCAGTTGGACTTGGTTTAACAAGCATTGTTGAGAATGATGATATTGATAAACAAGAGTTTTTAAATGTTGTTCAAATCTTTGAAACAGTTGGTGAAACTAAAATAATCACTGAAGATCAATTATCAAATATGATTTGTTTAGCTGGTTCATCACCTGCATATTTTTATTTAGTGCTTGAAGCAATGTCTAAGTTTGGACAAGCAAAAGGAATGGATAAAAAAGAAGCTATTAGAGTAGTGGCTAATGTTATGAAAGCTACAGCACAAATGCAACTTGATAGTGAACTAAGCCCACGCGAATTAGCTGATAATGTTTGTTCACCAAATGGAACAACGATTGAAGCTGTAGAATATTTTGATGAACATGGCTTAGAAGAACTATTTTATAAAGCAATGGAAGCATGTTATGATAGGTCATTAGAAATGAAGCGTGAAAACGATGAATCGCTTTAAAGAGTTAAAGATTGGACAAAGAGTAGAGATTCATAGTTATAAGCATAATAGTAGGATACATCGTGTTTGGAAATATGGTTATGTAGTTGATATAGGCGATGATTACTTAGTTGTTTTAAATAATAAAACAAGAGTTATCGAAAGTTCAGGTCGAGTATGGTATACAAAAGAACCAGCAGTTTGTTTTTTCTTTACTGATAAATGGTATAACATTATTAGTATGATTAGAAGCAATGGTATTCATTATTATTGTAATATTGCTTCCCCTTTTACATACGATGGTGAAGCAATAAAGTACATTGATTATGATTTAGACTTGAAAGTATTTCCAAATGATTCAATGAAAGTATTAGATGAAAGAGAATATGCTAATCACTCTAAAATAATGAATTATTCAAAGGAGATTGATGAAATAGTACATCAAGAATTAAAAAACTTACAAGATGTCGTTTTAAATCCAGATAACATTTATAATAGAGTAAATGTTTATGACTATTTAGATAAATTTAAAAAAGAAAAAATGGATAACAATAGAGAAATATAATGAACATAAAATGTTTTTTTAAGAAATTTTATTGTTTTTTTTATTAAAAAAAAGTATTATAAAAATATATGAAAGGACGTGTAAAAAAATGAAAAACTTATATGAAATAGTAGATTATTTACGTACAAAAGAATGGGTTGACTTAACTCACAATGTTAATCCAGAAATTCCTCGTTTTGGAGCTTTTGAGCCAATTAAAGAAAAAGTTTTATACACTAAAGAAGAAGCAGGATTTTTTGTTAAAGAGTATACAGTAACAGGACAATATGGAACACATGTTGATGCACCAGTGCATTTCTCTTACAAATATTCAAGAGACATTGCACAAGTTGAAATCAAAGAAATGATTGCACCTATGTATGTTTTACATTTAGAAGATGAAGTAGAAAAAAATCATGATTTTGCTGTACAAGTAGAACATATTTTAGAGTTTGAAAAAGAATATGGAAAAATCGAAGAGGGAGCATTTGTAGCGTTTTCTTCAAATTGGTCAAAACGCTGGCATGATCCTGAATCATTCTATAACTTTGATGAAGATGGTAATGCTCATACACCTGGTTGGTCAAAAGAAGCAGTTGAGTTTTTAGCTCAAGAAAGAAAAGTAGTTGCGATTGGGCATGAATCACTTGATACAGATTCAGCTGAAGGTGGTCGTAAAGCAGGATTCTTTGAAGCTGAAAATGCAATCTTAGATCATGATCATTATCAAATTGAAGTAATGACAAATTTAGATAAAGTTCCACCAGTTGGAGCAATAATTGTAAACTCATGGCCAAAAATTGATGGTTCTCCAGGATTTCCATCAAGATCATTTGCAATCTTACCATAATGAAAAAGGCAGCATCTGCATGCCTTTGCGGAATTAAATGCCGATACAATGGTTTATCGATAACAAACCTCAATGAAAATGAGGTTTGTTTTTTACCTATTTGCCCTGAAATCTTAGCAGGTTTACCATCACCAAGAAATCCAATTGAAATTAAAGGAAAAATAAATGATAATGCTTATGATGATTTGCTTGCAAAAAGAGTAAAGGTTGTTGATAAAGAAGGTAATGACTATTCAGATAAAATTATTGAAGGTGTAAATAAGGCTTTACAAGTTATTATTGATAATGAAATCGAACTTGTTGTTTTAAAGGATTGCAGTCCAACATGTGGTTGTGGAATAATTTATGATGGAACTTTTTCAAGTAAAAAAGTAAAGGGAAATGGAATTTTTTGTGATTTATTGTCGAAAAAAGGCGTAAAAACGGATAAATATATGTAAAAGTATTCTAATAGAAAACTTTTTTACTAAAAACACTTTTTTTCGTTACAAAACTATACAATTATGTTACAATAATAATTGAAAAAATGGAGGTTTTGTAAATGAAAAAAGAAATAAATAATTTTTTAAAAATATTTGTAATTGTTATTGCTTTTATCTTTTCAATAAATACAATTGCTGCTTCAACAACACTTTTTGATGGAACATTGTCTGGTTCAAAAACAATAAGTGATTTAGATGCTAATGATAATATTAACGTTCAAATTGACTTACCAGCAGCTCAATATGTACCTGAATATGATATTGTACTTGTTGTTGATGCAACGAATTTAACTTTATTGAATACTTTTAATAGTGATTTGAAAAAATTCTTAATTGAGGAATTAAAAAGTAATGATAAAGTAAAGATAAATGTTGGAGCAATTGTATTTGGTACTTCAGTTTCACTTTCAAATGGTGTGTATACAACTACTGATACTGGAAAAGTTGACTTTAAGGAATTAAGCTCTTTAACATCTGCTGAAATAGATAAGCACTTTTCCTTAATTGGTACTCAAGCAATGGCGCGAGCTCTTGGAATGAAGTTAGCACAAAATAAAAACTTAATTATTGGAACTAATTTACAAAGTGGTATTATTGAGGGACGAAAATTATTAGCAAGTGGTAATGCACCAAAAGATAATAAAATGATGGTTATGTTAACTGATGGTGGTACATATATGTATACAAAGGATAATGAAACAAATACAAATGCTTTTGTTGGTGGTAGAACATATAATGCTAATGGAGATATTATAAATCATGGTACTTTATCATACAATGATGGATATGATTTACAAGGTTCAGTACATTATAATGTTAATGAAATGGCTTATGGTAAATATTTAAGTGAAAATGATCCTTTCGATGCTTTCTATAATGGTGAAAAAAGTAATATTGAGGCAGATAAAAATGGTGTTAAAATTAGTCGATATTATGAAGGTGTTAATGGTGATTATGATGTAAATGATCAATTAGTTGAACGTAGTGAAATAAGTGATAAAACACTTTATCCATATACTGGACTTGAAAAGGGAATATATTATGCAGCTAAAGAATTAAAAGATATGGTTGATAAAAATGAATGTAAACTATATACAGTAGGTTTCCCATATTACTCAATTCATTCAAGTCATTTAACTCCAACTCAAGGATTTATGAAGTGGACTGAAACAAAGCTAGGACAAAAATTTATACCTGTTACTAGTGAAGGTGATACTGAAGGAATTAAAGAAGCTGCTAAAGATATTAATAATGAAATAGTTTATTTATTTAATAAAGGAACTATCACTGAAAAAATTGGTAATGATTTTAATTTAGTTGGAATGAATACAATTGATATTAAAGTAAATGGTATATCTCAATCAAGAACTAATCTTGATAGTAGTACAATTGCTTTTGGTCAAGCTAATGCAAATGGTGTTTATCCATATCTTGCTAAATATGATAGTGTTAAAAAAACTATTACTTGGACAATTAATGTTCCAGCTGAAAAAGATAATCCAATTAGTTTACATCATTCATTACATCTGAATAAATCAAAAGTTGCAGGAGATTACTCTGTTTATCCAAGTACTACTGAATTTGATTATTATGATACTTTTAATATGAATAAAAAAGATAGTAATAAAGGAACAAAAATTTCTTATAAAGTTCGCTATAAAGCTAAAATAATTTTTGTTGATATAAATGATCCAGCTAAAGAAATAAGAAAACCGATAAATAATTTGGTTATTAATAATTCAAAATATAATTTTAGTAAAAAGGTTGATTTAAAGAAAGAAATCAAGGTTGGTAAGAAAAGTTATGTTTTTTCAAATTATTTAAAAGGCTCTAAAAAATTAGCAGGTACTAGTCCAACGAATGATTTTGTAATTACATTAGCTTATACTGACAAAAATAAAACGCCTGATACTGGTTCAAATTATTTGTATGTAAGTGCAGTTATTCTAATGGTGACTTTAGTATCATCAGCAATATATTTAAAAAAATATAACTAAAAAAAGACAATAAATGTCTTTTTTTTAGATTAAATTTAATTTTTTACATGCATTATATATTCCATCATTTGAAATATGATTGGTAATATATGTTGCATTTTCTTTTAATTTATCATCAGCATTGCCCATAGCAACGCTTGTTTTTGCGAGTTTGAACATTCCAATATCATTTAAACCATCACCAAATACAACTAAATCATTTGATGTATAATTAGTATATTCAAGAATTTTTTTAATTCCCTTTTCTTTTAAACCATTATTTGAAACAACATTCATTCCGTATTTTGACATTCTAACAAAAGTAAACTCGGGAAATATTTCTTGAATACTTTTTTCATTATCGTTTTCAATCATAATTGACATTTGAAAGAAACTACCATAATCATTTACTTTTTCAATTACTTCAGGATAACCTAAACTAAAACCATCATAGTATTTTTTAATTCGTAGATCATTTTTATATAATGTTTTCGTTCCATTTTCATCAGATAAAACAAATGCTAAATCATTAGTAAGGCAGTATTCACAAAAACTTTTAACACTTTTTTCATCAAGATAATTCTTACTGATTACCTTGTTTTTATATACTGCATAATTGCCATTTAAAGCAACATATGTATTAAAACTAATATCAGGTATAAATGTTTCAATAAACTTTGGACCTTTGCCAGATGCTATTGCAATTGTATGATTATTATCTTGAAGCATTTTTAATGCCAATATTGTAGATTTAGGTATTTCCTTTTTGAAATGGTCAATTATTGTACCATCAATATCGAAAAAAATAATTTTTGACATGGTATCACCTCGTAAACATAATATACTTTATAGATAATAAATGCAAATAATATAATATGAACATTTATTTTATTTAATATAATTATAGTTTTGATAAATTGGATATTTTTTTGTCAATTCTAAAACTCTTTCTTGACATTCTTTTTTAACATTTTCATCATGATAATTTTTTAAACAATAAGCAATTATTTTTCCAACCTCAATAACATCATCTTCCATGAAGCCTCTAGTTGTAATAGCAGGTGTACCAAGTCTTAACCCACTTGCCTTAGCAGGCGGTTTAGTATCATATGGAATTGTATTTTTATTAACTGTTATATAAATTTCATCTAATGCTTTTTCAGCTTCAATACCTGTTAAAGATACACTAGTAACAACATCAATCAATATTAAATGATTATCACTTCCATCAGTAATTACCTTGAATCCTTCATTTTTTAGTGTGTCTGCTAAAATATCAGCATTTTTTATAACTCTTTTTTGATAATCAATAAATTCTGGTTGCATTGCTTCATAAAAACAAGCAGCTTTAGCAGCGATGATATGCATTAAAGGGCCACCTTGAATACCAGGGAAAATTTTACCATCAATTTTCTTAGCATATTCTTCTTTACATAAAATCATACCACCACGAGGGCCTCTTAATGTTTTATGAGTAGTAGTTGTTACAAAATCAGCATACTCAACTGGATTTTGATGAAGTCCAGCTGCTACTAATCCAGCAATATGCGCCATATCAACCATTAAGTACGCACCAACTTCATCAGCAATTTCTTTGAATTTTTTGAAATCAATAGCTCTTGAATAGGCACTTGCTCCTGCAACAATCATTTTAGGTTTTTCTTTTAATGCAATTTCTCTAACTACATCATAATCAATTAAATTTGTTTTTTCATCAACTCCATAACTAACGAACTCAAAAGATAACCCTGAAAAGTTTAGTTTATGCCCATGTGTTAAATGTCCACCTTCGCTAAGTGACATTCCCAATACTTTATCACCATAATTTAAAACACTCAAATATACAGCCATATTTGCTTGACTTCCTGAATGTGGTTGAACATTTACATGTTCTGCTTTAAAGATTTCTTTTGCACGATCAATCGCAAGTTTCTCTACTTCATCAATGTATTCACAGCCACCATAGTAACGCTTATTTATATATCCCTCAGCGTATTTGTTTGTTAAAATGCTTCCAGCTGCTTCTAATACTTCATCACTAACAAAATTTTCTGAAGCAATTAGCTCGATATTTTGTTGTTGTCTTTTTAACTCTTTTTCAATGCTATTAAATAATTCAATGTCTCTCATAATTAATTTTTCCTTTCTTAATAAAAAAAGTTAGCTATTAAAATTACATTAATAACTAACTGTATTGTCTACATTTATAAATTATTACGCAATTTTATTGGAGCCTAAAAAATCTAGTGATGAACTAGATGAAGACGTATTAAAATTGCATGTTGTATTTATTTTATATATTTCTTTTATTTCTATAACTGTATCTAAATTCATCGTTTTAACCTCCTTATATTGTTTAACATTATATCATAATAAAAAAAATAATAAAGAAAAAGTTTTAATTTAGTAATTTTTATAGTTTTAAAAGCATTTACTTTAAGATAATAGTTGTTTAAAAAAGCCTTTTTATAGTGAATAATTAGTAAATATCCCTTTATAAAAAAAGATAAACAATGTATAATTAAGTAGGGTGATAATAATGAAAAAAGAATTAGAACAAGTTTTATCAGATATTGAAAAGTATAAAATTGTTGATGAAGTTACTTTAGTAGGGGTTAGTAAAACACAACCTATGGATTTAATTGAGAAATTAGTTACTTTAGGAGTTGATAACCTTGGTGAAAATCGTCCTCAAGAATTAAGGGATAAAGTCGATATGAATATTGTTGAAGCGAAGTGGCATATGATTGGAAGATTACAATCAAATAAAATAAAATATGTTATCAATCGTGCATGTTTAATCCATTCAGTAGCAGACAAAAAGTTACTTAGTGAAATAAATGAGGCTGCTTTAAAAAATGATAAAGTTATGGAAGTGTTAGTTCAAGTTAATACAAGTAACGAGGATTCAAAACAAGGGTTAAATGAAAATGAACTTGTTGAAATATTAGAGTATGCAAAAGAACTTAAAAATACAGTTGTAGTTGGTTTAATGTGTATGGCTCCTTTAGTTGATGATGAAGCAATTATAAATGAGACATTTAAAATAGCAAAACAATGGTATGATAAATATAATGATAATTTTAAATATCTTTCAATGGGAATGTCACATGATTATGTTATTGCCTTGAAAAATGGTGCTAATATGTTAAGAATTGGAAGTTTACTATTTAAAGAAGACTAAAAAAAGTAGCAATGCTACTTTTTCTTTTTGGCTTTTTTCAATGTAAATTCAAAACATACTGAATATTCATCATCATTATTTACATTATACATTGAATAATTTGAATTATGTTGTTCTAAGATTTGACTAACAATAGTTAAACCTAAACCAGTTCCGTTTTTATATTTAATTCTTGATTCATCAGCTCGATAGAACGGTTCAAAAATATGTAAAACAGTATCTTTTGGAATATTTGTTCCATGATTATATATTTGAATTAAAATATAATCAGTAAAAGATGATGTAAATACTTCAACTTTTGCTCCTTTATCAGAGTAGTGAATTGCATTTTCTAAAACATTTTTTAAAACCATTGAAATACTAGGTTGATCAATTTCTACAATATCATCAACGATATTTGTTTCTAAATCAATTTCTTTTTCTTTAATCATATAACTCAGTCTTTCAATAGCATCATCAATTAAATCTTCAATGTGATATTCTTGGAAACTTAATTTAATATCATTAACTGAGAATTTAGCATAGCTCAATAAGTTTAAAACAATATTTTCCATATTATTTGTTTCTTCAATCATATCATCAACAAAGTCCAAAGGGTTTTTATAAGGACCAATTTGATCTTTTATTCCTTCAAGAGTTCCTTTTAAGATTGTTATAGGTGTTTTTAATTCATGTGACATACTTGCAAATAATTGTACCTGTCTTTCACGAGATTCTTTTTCAATAATAATACTTTCTTTTAATCTTTCAATAGAATGTTGTAATTTATCAGAAAGTATATTGATATTTGTAGCTAAATCACCAATTTCATCATTACCAACTACTTCAACTTTGTTTGAAAAGTCTAAGTTACTAATCTTTTTAGTAACATAACTTATTTTAGTAATTGGCGTTGAAATATACCTTGCTAAAATATATGATAGAATTGCTGAAATTAAGACAGTTGCTACTAAAATTAATAAATAAGATTGTTGTAATAATTTTATAGCTGCATTATATTGAACAAAGTGTGATGTAACAATATATACACTATTATTATTACAAAAACTTTGAATTATATAATCACCATCATAATCACGTGGTTTCTCTCTTTTTATTTTATCAGGCATATTTGAAATGCTTGAACATGATTTTGCTATATCTTCTTTAGTTTGATATTCTAAAACAACATATTGTGATACTTCTGCATTATTGCTACCAAAAGTATTGCTTTCAACCTGATTGTTTTCTGTATTATATTTAACAACACTCATTGTAATATCGTGGCTATTAATATAATCAGATAGCTTTATTTCATCATCTATTACTTCTTTAATACTATTTATTTGTTCTGTTACTTTTTGTTCTTCACTGCTTTGATTATGCTTAAATAGTGAGTCTTGTGCTAAATAAGTTGAAAAAGAAAAGAATAAAGCAAAACAAAAGAAGGTAATGAAAAACCTAGTATGAATTTTCATTACTCATCAATTTGGAATTTATAACCTGTTCCAAAAACAGTTTTGATGTATGTTGAAGCATCACCAATTTTTTTACGAAGTTTTTTAATATGTGTATCAACAACTCTTTCATCACCATCATAATCTAATCCCCAGATTGTATTTAAAATATAATCACGGTTTAAAGCTTCACCTTGGTTTTCTAAAAAGAATAATAATAAATCATATTCTTTTGGCATTAAATGAGTTTCTTCATCGTTTACATAAACAGATTTACCAACTGTATCAACTCTTAAAATTCCAGCTTCAATAACACCTTTCTTTTCAAAAGCAACAGAGTCTCGTCTAAAAATAGCGTCCACTTTTTTTGTTAGAATATTTAATGAAAATGGTTTTGTAATATAATCATCAACAGTTAAATCGTATCCTTTTATTTGTGATACTTCATCATCTAATGCTGTTAATAAGATATATGGCACAGTTGAGATTGCTCTTATTTGTTTTAATAATTCCCAACCATCCATATTTGGCATCATAATATCACTGATAACTAAATCAATATGTTCTTCACAAAAAATTTGATAAGCTTCTTGCCCATCTTGCGCTTCAAAAATATTATACTTATCTGATAAATAAGAAATAATTAGATTTCTTAATTTTTCCTCATCTTCAACAATTAAAATTGTTTTCTTAATCATTTTAAACACCTCTTTTTTTTTATTTACATTTATTATATAATATAATATAGTAAAAACCAAATAAAGTTGTGGAAAAGGTGAGAATATGGGTAGAAAATGGAATAATATAAAATATGCAAAGGCAGCAAAGGATGCAAATAGGTCAAAAATATATGCAAAATTTGGAAAAGAGATCTATATGGCGGCAAAATCTGATCCAGATCCTGAAAGTAATAGAAATTTGAAAGCTGTCTTAGATAAGGCTAAAACATACAATATTACAAAAGATATTATTGATAGAGCAATCAATAAGGCTAAATCGGGTGTTGATGAATCTTATGATAATATTAGATATGAAGGTTATGGACCATCAGGAAGTGCTATTATTGTTGATACATTAACTGATAATGTTAATCGAACAGTTGCTGAGGTCAGGGCAGCTTTTAACAAGGCTAAAGGAAATTTAGGTGTTAATGGTTCAGTTGCATTTATGTTTACTCCTTCAAGTGTTATTGGTATAGCACAACAAGATGAAGAAGAGATGTTAGAATTATTTATTGAGAATGAAGTAGATGTTCATGATATTGAAAATGATGATGGTAAAACAATGATTTATGGTGCAGTAGAAGATTTCTCGAAAATTCAGGATGCTTTAAAAACAAAGGGTATTGAAGAATTTGAAGTAGCTGAAATTTCAATGTTACCAAATGATACAATTGTTTTAGAAGATGAAGAGCTAGAACGTTTTGAAAAGTTAATTGATACTTTAGAAGACATTGATGATGTTCAGGAGGTATATCACAATATAGAATTATAGACAGTTAAATCTGTCTTTTTTTATAATGCGACTTTTTAATGTGTTATTAAAATTAAATATATTGACATTTAAAATTTAAAGTAATATAATTTATTGAACAAACTTAAAAAAACGCTGTTTTTTAAGTTCAAAAAAAATTAAATGCAAACAAACTTGAAAAGTAGGTGATTTATATGAATGATTATAAAACTTTAGAAAAAATATTACGAATAAATGATCATACAAAATATGAGGATGAGTATCAAAAGAGATATAATTCTATTTCATCAATTAAGTTTCCATTATATATAGAGAATAATAGTATACAATTATTTGCGCAAGTTTCATTAGATATAATGAATAAAATTGTTGATATACAAAAAAAATTAGCTGATATAAGGCTAATTAAAAATAAAGATTTTCATAATGTTTTTTATTCTTATTACCTTAATAATCTTTTTGTTGATGAGTTAATTGCATCAAATGAAATAGAAGGTGTTGCAACTACAAAAAAAGAAATTGACAGTGCAATTGAGGCTAATATAGAAAATAAAAGGGATAAAAAGATTGTTAGATTTAAATTTTTGGTTGAAAAATATAACCAACTATTAAATAATGAAAAATTTGATTTAAATAGTTCTCAAAATATAAGAGATTTATATGATGATTTGTTGAATGGAGAAATTCCTGAAACTGATATTCCTGATGGGAAAATTTTTAGGAAGGGCGAAGTTCAGGTATTAAAAAGAGATGGCAAAGGAACAGTAGTTCATAAAGGAGTAATGCCTGAAAATTCAATAGTAATGAATATGAATGCTTTATTGAATTATTTAAATGATAAAAATGATAATCATAATAAAATAATTAAAATTGCAATTGCCCATTATTACTTTGGTTATATTCACCCATTTTATGATGGGAATGGTAGATTGAACAGGTTCATATCATCTTATCTTATAAATACATATGAAAATGAGCTATTGGCATTTAAACTATCAAAAATTATTAAAGAAAACATTAAAGAATATGATGAAGCATTCAAGATAACAAATAATATTTTAAACAAGGGTGAAGCTACATTTTTTATAGAGATGTTTATCAATATATTATGGGAAGCAGCGAGTGAAATAGTAGATGAACTAGGTTTTTTTGAAAGCAAATTAGATATTTTTTGTGAGTATTTTAATGAAAATAATGCATTATCAAAAGAAGAAGTTGATGTATTATTTATGATGTATCAAGCATATTTATGTGAAGTTAAAATACAAAAAAAGGAACTTGTATTATCTTCAGAATTAACAGATTATTCAATTTCAAAAATATTAAAATCACTTGATGAAAAATCATATATCAATTATGAAAAAAGAAAAAAAATAACAATTAATCAAAATTTTATTAATACTATTGATAATTATATAGTTCAAAGAAAAACAAAGTAATATAAAAAGAGCGCTTTTTAAAATTGCGCTCTTTACTTTTAATAATTATTATACTTCAATGTTAATGCTTATACTTTCACTTTTGTTACCATAATGTACTTCTTTAAGGTTTTCATAGTATGCAACAGTAGTCATATTCATATATGGTTCAATCCATAAGAATGCAATACCAAGTGTAACTATTCCTAAAATCATCCAACCGATGAATGATAAAATTAATAAGAAATAATTCATTTTATATCCATCCATCATTTTTCTTGATTCTGTAATGCAATCAATTGGTCTAAAGTCTTCACCTTTGTCCATTTTATCTTTAAAAATATAGAAAGCTTGTGAATATGAATATTTTTTAACAATACCTGGAATAATAAATAATAAAGTCCATGCAGCAAGTAATAAACTATATTGTAAAATTAAAATAATATATTTTCCTAAATATCCACTTTTAAAAATAGATACAGCATCACCAATTGGTTTAGCTTTTTCAATTTTGTTTGCAAACATATCTTTGTATACACAATATAAAATATTATATGTTAACACTAGCAAGAAAAATGAACCAATTAATTCGACAATGTAATATAAAATTACAGACGATGCAGGTAATGTAGCTAATAAATCACTAGCACTATCATAATTACTATAATATATTGCCTCTGGTGTTGATAAAATAATTGCAAAAATAAGGAAATACATAATAATTCCAATTAATAATGGAGTTATCCATGTAAGTAACATTACATTTGCCCATCTTCCTTTCAAACTATCTAAAGCTTCGTTCTTTAGCTCTTTAAATCTTTTCATTTAAATAATCCCCTTTTTTTAATATATTATTATTATACCAAATAAATCAACATATTGTAACATAAATACAATGAAATATTAATTTTTATTTAAAAGAAATTTTCATTTTTTAAATCATATTCATTGAATTTTAATCATAGATAGGGTATACTTATTAGGTACCTTATTCTTGGATATTATTTTCTCCAAATAATTTCTAGGATTGAGGAATAAAAAATAAAAAAAGGAGATTACAATGATTACTCAAGAAAGAAAACAAGAATTAATCAAAGAATTTGGAAAAGATGAAAAAGATACAGGAAGTACTGAAGTACAAGTTGCTATCTTAACAGAAAGAATTAACAATTTAAATGTTCACTTTAAAGAACATAAACATGATTATCATTCAAATCGTGGTTTATTAAAATTAGTTGGTAAAAGAAGAAATTTATTAGCTTACTTAAGAGACAATGATGTAGCAAGATATCGTGATCTTATTTCACGTTTAGGATTAAGAAGATAAATTAAGTCTGGGTTAGCCCAGCCTTTTTTTAAAATTTAGGAGGTTATATATATGAAAGACTTAACAATTATTGGTGCAGGTCCAATTGGATTATATGCAAGTGTTTATGCATCACTTCGTCAATTATCATCAAATGTAATAGAATCAATGCCAAATGTAGGTGGGCAACTTACTGCAGTATATGGTGATAAGTATATTTATGATTTACCAGGATATAAAGAAATTAAAGCAAAAGATTTTATTAAAGAATTAGAAAAACAATTAGAATATAATCGTCAAGATCTAGTTGATATTTATCTTTCTGAGGAAATAACTAAAATTGTAAAAAAAGATGATTTTTTTGAGTTAACATCTAATTCAGGTGCAGTATATCAATCAAAAGCAATTTTAATAACAGCTGGAAATGGTGTTTTTGCTCCACGTCCAATCGGTGTTGAAAATGAAGATAAGTATCAAAATATTATGTATGCTATTAAAGATATTAGTTTATTAAAAGATAAAGTTATCACTATTTTAGGTGGTGGCGATAGTGCATTAGACTGGGCCTTAATGTTGGAAAAAGATGCTAAGCACATTAATATTGTTCATCGTCGTGATGACTATCGTGCTAAAGAAGACAGCATTGAAAAATTAAATCAATCATCAATTACTCAATATAAATCATATACAGTTCATGAATTAGTTGGTCATGATAATAATTTAGATACTTTAAAAATAATTCATAAAGAAACAAATGAAATTGTTGAATTAAAACAAGATTATGTTCTTGTAAATTATGGAAATATCACCAAAATATCTGATTTTGGTGGATTAACTTTAGAAAAACATGAATTTGGTTACAATACTAATCGAGTTTTAGAAACAAATATTGAAGGAATTTATGCTTGTGGTAATTCAATATATTATGATGGAAAACCAAAATTAATAACAGTTGGATTAGGTGAAGTACCTGTTGTTATTAACAATATTAAAGGATTTATTGATCCATCTTCAAAAAATAAAATATACTATTCTTCGACAAATAAATAATGTTGCTTTTATTAAAAAAATAGAGTATATTATTCATATAAAATAAATAGGAGGATACTATTAATGAAAAAATTTTTAAGTTTAGCTACAGCGTTTTTCCTAGTTTTAGGATTGAGTGCTTGTGGTGGTTCAAGTAGTAATACTGATTGCACAGCACAAGCTGTTATCGTAACAGATAAAACGGGTGTAGATGATCGCTCATTCAACCAAGGTGCTTATGAAGGATTAAAAAAATTCTCTGAAGAATTTGGTGAAAAAGGAGCATGTCTTGCTAATCCGATTCAATCAAATACTGAAGCAGAATATGTATCTAGTCTTACATCTGTAGCAGGAAATGAAAATCAATTAGTAGTTGCTGCAGGGTATACATTTGCTGAACCAGTAGCTGAAGTTGCTGCAAAATTCCCAGATCAAAAATTCTTAATTATTGATACTGAGACAAAAGGTGATAATGTTGTATCAGCTGACTTCGCTGCAAATGAAGGTTCATTCTTAGCTGGTGTTGCTGCTGCTGAAAAAGCTAAAGAAGCAGGTAAAAACAAAGTTGGTTTTGTTGGTGGAATGGAAGGACCAGTTATTAAAGGTTTTGAAGTTGGATATGTTCAAGGTGTTAAAGCAGTTGATAAAAACATGAAAGTTGATGTTAAATATGTAGGTAGCTTTGATGATGCAACTGTTGCAAAAACAATTTCAACTCAAATGTATAATGATGGTGCTTATGTAATCTTTATCGCTGCTGGTGGTGCTGGAAACGGTGTTATTAATACAGCAAAAGAAATGGTTAAAGACCAAGGTAAAGATGTATGGGTTGTTGGTGTTGACCGTGATCAATTTGAAGATGGTAAATATGATGGAGATAAATCTATTATCTTAACTTCAATGGTAAAAAGAGCTGATGTTGCTTCATATGATGTAGCTAAATTAGTTTTAGAAGGTAAATTTGAAGGTGGAAAAACTTTAAAATATTCATTAAAAGATGGTGGGGTAGGACTTCCAGATGAAAACCCTAACTTATCAGAAAACATTATGAAAATAGTTAATGAATATAAAGAAAAAATTGTATCTGGCGATATTAAAGTTGATACAAAATAATTATTTAATTTTAAAAGATTGTTACAATATGTAGCAGTCTTTTTTATTTTTTTTTAATTTGAATAATGAATAATAACTATCGTTTTTTCTTGACTAAAAAAAACAGGTTGGTATAATACTAATGAGGTGAAGCCTAATGGAACAAATTATAAATAATATCTATAATAAAATTGCATGTGTAAAAAATGCAATTGTTATTGAAGAAAGCAATGATTCACCAAAACCATGGGATAGTAAAGTAGGGGGAAAAGCATACTTACTTGAAGACGATGATTATCCTGTCTCCATGGATACTGGAGAACCTTTTGAGTTTTTAATTCAAATTAATTGTAGTAACTTACCTGAAAACGATTATTTTCCTAAAAAAGGATTATTACAATTTTTTATAAATAACGAATATAACTATGAAGAAGATGATGAACCTTTTTTAATTAAATATATTGAAAATATAACTATTGATGAAAAAAAGCTTGATTTCGATCTTGAAGATGATTATGAATTAGATGAAGATGATGAAAATGATGAAGATGATGATTCATTTAATTGTATGATTGATGAAGAAATTAAAGTCAATTTCAAAACAATGAATGACCATGTAAATTCAACATCTTTTGAATGGAATGAGTTTAAACAACGACTTGCAAAAGAGTTATATGAATATAAAGATGAATTAGAAGATTATGAAAGCATTATCGAAAATAGCTCATATCTTGAAGACTTAGATTTTATTTTAAATGATGAAGATGTTATCGAAGTTATGCAAGCATCTAAATTATTAGGATATCCTGATAACTTTGAAGAAGATATTAGATTAAATGATTCAAAGTATCATGAGTATATTTTATTGTTGCAATTAAATCCAAATTCAGATTTTTTTGAAAATGAAGAAGAAATAAGCATTTGTTGGTTTATTCATCCAAATGATTTAAAGAATTTAGATTTTAGTAATGTAATCTGTTCATATTTTCCAAAATAGCCTTTTATTAGGCTTTTTTTGTGGTATAATAAAAAGAAAAAACGGAGGAAATTGAATGAAAACACCTTTTTTAGAAATAAATTTAAAGAAAATTGAGAACAATGCTACAAAATTAAATAATATTTTTAAAGAAAATAATATGGATATTGTTTTTATTACAAAAGGAACATCAGCAAATATAGATGTTATTAAAACAGTAAAAAATACTGGAATAAAATATTTTGGTGATAGTAGAATGGATAATATCATTAAAGTTAAAAATGAAATTCCAGATATTAATTATACATTAATAAGAATTCCTAAATTAAGTGAAATAAGTGAAATGGTTGAATATTGTGATTGTAGTTTACAATCACAATTAGAAGTAATCAAAGTGACATCTAATTATGCCTTAGAAAATAATAAAGTTCATAATATCATTTTAATGATTGATGTTGGTGATTTAAGAGAAGGCGTAATGGTTGAAGATGTTTTAGATACTGTTAAAGAAATATTAACTTATAAAGGAGTTAAGTTAGTTGGAATTGGTACTAATGTTGGTTGCTATGGTAGTATTATGCCAAGTGTTGAAAATACTCAAATTTTAGTAGATATTAAAAATCAAATAAAAAATGAACTTAATTATGATATTCAATTTATCAGTGGTGGTTCAACATGTACAACTGATTTATTATTTAAAGGTATATTAAATACTGAAATTAATTTAATGAGAATTGGCGAAGCGATTATGTTAGGTGAAGATAGCACAAACGATAAAAAACTAGATGGGTTTGAAGATGATGCTTTTATTATAAATGCTGAAATAATTGAATTAAAAAATAAACCATCATTTCCAATAGGAGAACGTGGTAAAGATGCCTTTGGACGTGTTAATGAGTATATTGATTATGGAAATATTGATCGTGCTATTTTAGCAATTGGTCGCCAAGATGTTGTAATTGAAGCATTAGATCCACTTGATGAAAACATTAATATTTTAGGTGGAAGTAGTGATCATATGATTTTAGATGTTACTAAATGTAATAAAAAATATAAATTAGGTGATATTATTTCGTTTAGATGTGCTTATTCAGCCGTTTTAGCAGCAACTACTTCTAAATATGTTGATATTAAATTAAAATAATTATTGTTAAAGAAAACAACCTTTTTTAAATAGAAGGTTGTTTTTATATTATAATTTAAATTCTTTACTTGTATTAATAATATCTAATATTTTATTTAAACTTTCTTTTAATAGCTTAGTATCTTCATATGAATATGATATTCTAATAGCATTACTATCTTTGTAATCATAAACATTTCCAGGATTAAGTAATATCTTCTTTGTTAAAGCTTTTTTAAATAATAAATCAATTGAGATATTTTTATTAAACTCTAAATAAATGTAAAACCCACCATTTGGAATAGTCCAAGATGCAATGTTTGAAAAGTTATTATCTAAATATTCAAGTATATCATCACGACGTTTTTTAAGCTCTTTTCTAATTTTTTCAAGGTGTTTATCATATTCATTCAAGTGAAGAAATTCATACATAATCCACTGTGATATAGAACTTGCGCCATAATCAATTTGCATTTTTACATCACCTAATCTTTTTATTATTGATTGAGGCCCAACAATCCAACCAATTCTAAGTCCAGGTGCTAGTGATTTTGATGCACTTCCTAAATATAATACTTGATTATTATTATCTAATGCTTTTAATGATAAAGGGGGTTTTTTATCAATATATAGTTCTGTATATGCACTATCTTCAATAATTGGTATCCTTTTTGAACTTGCAAATTTTAATAATTCTTTTCTTCTTTCAAGTGAACAAGTAATTCCTGTTGGATTATGAAAATCAGGTATTGTATATAATAAAGTATCTTCATTATTATCATTAATATTCCAATATTTGATTCCCTCAATATCCATACTAATTCCTTCAAGGTTGATTTTTGCAGATTGAAAAACTTGTAATGATTTTAAATATGTTGGTGTTTCAGTATAAACTTTTGAGTTTGGTTTAATCATTGCAATTGAAAGAAGTTGTAAAGCTTGAAGTGAACCAGATGTTATTAAAATATTATCACTTGTAGTATGAATGTTTGACTTTGCTAAATGTTTAACTAATTCTTCACGCAACTCTAATAAACCAAGTGGTCCTAAATAATTTAAAGAAGTTATTTTACTAGCTAATCGTTTTGATATTTCTTGAAATTTTTCTTGTGGAAATAATTTTGGTGCTAATTCGCCTGTACTTAATCTAACATAATCTTTAAACTCTAACTCATTTATCATTTGAATGGTTGGGATATTTTCTTTAAACTCCCCAGCATTAATATATGTTTTCCAATTTAAAGTATCATTATTAATAAGTAATGACCAAGTATTACTGATGACTTTAGTACCTTTGCCAATTTCACTCTCTAATATTCCATAAGCAATTAATTCTTCTAAAGCGTAAATAATGGTACTTCTATTTACTTCAAATTTGCTAGCAAGCGCTCTTTGTGATGGTAGTGTATCATTAATTAACCAAGTACCACTTGCTATCATATTGCTTATATAATCAATGATTTGTTGATATAAAGGAGTATTACTATTTTTATTTGGTTTCCATTTTATTGAATCAATATTAATATTTGTATTTTTCATAATATCACCTATAAGAAGTATACCATAAAAGATAATTGGTTGGTATGAAAAATAAATTTGGTTGGATACATATTATAAAAAATGCTATATAATGCATATATACAATAAAAATTGGTTGTTTTAAGGAGGTTTATTGATGAATGTTTTTTTACTAGGATTAAGTGTTGGTTTTGCTTATGTAGCACCAATTGGTTTACAAAATTTATTTGTAATTAATTCATCATTATCACAAAGCAGATTTAGAGCATATATGACAGCATTAATTATTATCTTCTTTGATGTTACATTAGGTTTGTTTTGTTTTTATGGTGCAGGGGCGATTATGCAACAATCAAAAATACTTAGATTAATTATTTTATTAATAGGAAGCCTTGTAGTTATCTACATTGGTTATAGTATTTTTAAAGATAAAAGTGAATTAGACACCACAGTTGAAGTAGATATGCCATGGTTAAAACTAATCGGAACAGCATGTGTGGTTACTTGGTTTAATCCACAAGCAATAATTGATGGAAGTTTATTATTAGGCTCTTCAAGAGATTATGGATTTACTTTTATTCTTGGTGTAATGAGTGCATCATGCATTTGGTTTCTTTCAATTACTACAATTATTACCTTTTTCTCTAATATAATCACAAATAAAGTTTTAAGAGGTATTAATATAATATGTGGTAGTGTTATTATTTTTTATGGATTAAAGTTATTTGTTGATTTTGTTTTATTAGCAAAAGATATGTTTATGTAAAATATACAAAAAAAGGTGGTTAGAAAATTCTAACTACCTTTTATTTCTTATTTATAATTAAAGGAACAATAATCGGATTTCGATGTGTTTCTTGATATAAATAAGGTCCAACTTGATTTTTTAATGCTTCTTTAATATCTTTAAAAGTTGGTTTTGTTTTTAATACCTTATTCATTGTATCAGTCGCAATTTTTTGTGTTTCTCTAATCAATTCTACATTTTCTTTCATGTAGACAAAGCCACGAGAAATGATTTGTGGTTTAGCAAGTAATTTATTATTTTTAGAGTCAATTGAAACCATAATTGCTACTAAACCATTATTAGCTAAATGAACTCTATCTCTAATTACTTTTGTTGATAGGCCACTAATATCATTACCATCAACATAAATATCATCACTATGAACACGACCACCTAATCTTACTTCACCTTTATGTAAAAGTAGAACATCACCATTAGAAAGAATAAAAGTATTTTCTTTTGGTATTCCTACTTCAGTTGCTGTTTTAGCATGTGCTTTTAGCATGCGATATTCTCCATGAACTGGGAAGAAATATTTAGGTGTTAATAATTGAAACATTAGTTTTTGTTCACCTTGAGATGCATGGCCTGATGTATGAATACTATTTAAAATAGAATTGGTTATTACATTAGCTCCAGCTTTTGATAATTGATTTATTGTATGGTTAACACTTAAAGCATTACCTGGTATTGGTGAACTTGAGAAAACTACAGTATCATTTGGTATAATTTTTATTTGGCGATGAGATCCATTAGCAATCCTACTTAATGCTGCAAGTGGTTCACCTTGAGAACCAGTACATAAAATTAAAATTTGGTTAGGTGGTAACTTTAATCCAACATTAGGTTTAACAAATAAATCATCTCTTGCTTTAATAATGCCAGTTTTTCTAGCTACATCAATTGTATTTTCCATGCTTCGACCAAAAATAATTACTTTACGAAAAGAGCGTTGTGCAGCCTCAATAATTTGTTGAACACGAGAAACATTCGATGCAAATGTTGCAATTATTAATCGCGAAGGGGTATTTCTAAAAATTTCGTTTATCGATTCACTAACTTCAGCCTCTGACATTGTAAAGCCAGGAACTTCAGAGTTAGTACTATCTGATAAAAGTAAATCAACACCATTTTTTCCCATTAAAGCCATTTTTTGAATTTCAGCCATATCACCAACTGGAGTAAAATCAAATTTGAAATCACCAGTTGTTACAATAGTTCCATTAGGCGTCTTGAACAAAATACCATATGCATCAGGAATTGAATGAGTTTGTCTAAAGAAGTTAACTTTAATTTTTCCAAACTTAAACTCTGATTCATTATTAAACTCAATAAGTTTGATATTTCTAATTTTCTTTTCATTTAATTTTTTTCTAATTAAATTACAAGCTAAACCAGAAGCGTAAATATATTCTAATTCCATTATTTGTGCTAAAAAGCCAATTCCACCGATGTGATCTTCATGACCATGTGTAATAATTAATGCTTTGAACTTATCTTTATTTTCTTTTAAATAAGTATAGTCAGGTATAACATAGTCAATTCCAGGAAGAGCATTATCACCAGCAAATTTAACACCAGCATCAACCAATATGATTGTATCTTCGTGTTCGATACAGTAAGAGTTTTTACCAACTTCACCTAAACCACCAAGACAATAAATTGCTGTATCATTTTTTCTTTTTTTCATAATATCTCCTTTCTTTAAATTTTGTCTTTTATAACTATTATATTATATCACAATCAACAAAACATTCAAAGCTAATACATATTGAGTTCTTTTATGATTTGTTATTTAAAGTTATAATTCATAATGATATAGTAGTAATAATTGTTATAAAGAAGTGGATTTATTTTACATAGCTATCTAAATGTACTATAATAAAAAAAGGTGATAGAAATGTTTGAAAATATAAAAATAGCTTTCTTTGATGTTGATGGAACACTATATAGTCATTATAATAATGGTATTTCTAATGTATTAAGAGAAGCATTAAAGAAATTGAAAGATAATGGAATAATTTTATGTATAGCTACTGGTAGACCAATAGAAATGCTAAGACAACTTGATGAGTTTTTAGAAGATATTCAATTTGATTATTTGATAACAAGTAATGGTCAAGCAATATACCAAGATAATAAGTTAGTATATAAAAACTTTTTAAACCCAGAAGATGTTAAAGCAGTAATTAAAAAAGCAAACGAATTAGATTTATCTTTATCTTTAGTTAGTGATGATATTAATATTATTACTAAAATGAATGAAACTGCTAGAAAATCATGTGAGTCAGTCGAGTTTGCCTGTCCTGTTGAAACAAAAGTTGATGAAACGTTTAATCAACCTGTTGATCATTTAGTTTGTTATGAAACTACTAAAAACATGAAATACTTTGCTCCAATTCTTAAACATTCAGTTATGACACATTGGAGTGTTGATGTTTTCGATTTTGTTCCTGATAATGGAGTTAAGGCTAATGGAATTATGAAAGTGTTGAATCACTTAAAAATAGATGCTAAAGATGCTATTGCGTTTGGTGATGGACAAAATGATATTGACATGTTAAAGTATGTTGGTTTTGGAGTTGCAATGGGTAATGCTTCAATTGATGTTCAAGAAGCTGCTGATTATGTATGTGAACATATTAATGATGAAGGTGTTGTTAATACATTAAAGAAAATAAAATTAATCTAAGAGAAATAATTCATTTGTATAATTATTTCTTTTTTTATTTATTTTAAAGATATTCTCTTTCTTTAGATTAGTAATATTATATTTTACAAGAAAATCATTTGATAAAGTAAATAGATAGTTATCTTTAACAACAAAACTATTAACAAAATAATCCATTTGATAACACTTGCTTTTTTTATTGCTTAAATCAAATATTTCAATTCTTTTTTCAAAACTAGACATGGTATTTTTATTGAAACTATTTATGTATATTTTATTTTTATCATAAATTAATTTTTGTGGGTCTTTAATTTTCAATTTAAATGTACTCATTTTATTTTTTACAAAATCATAAATATTAATCCTATTTTTAGCATCAACATAGTAAATAGTATTGTTTTTAATAATTGGCCTTGAATTAGAATTGCTGTTTCTATTGATATAATTTTTGGATATGATTGATAAATCATTTTTATTTAATTGTAATATATACTCTTTATTATTTTTGTTTTCACTAACAAATGCAAATATTTTATCGTTTTCACAAATAAGATAGTTAAAAAAATAACCATTGAATTCTTTTTTAAACTCCTTATTAGTAATTAAATCCTTTTTAATAAGGTAATTATTTGAAACGTAGTTACTTGAATAATAAATATTATTATTTAATAAAGTTTTAACTTGTGGACTTTCATTTTTATTTGATATTATTTTACTTTTATTATTTTTTAAATTTAGTTCTATTAAATTTGTAGTGTTTTTAAAATATGAAAGAGTATATATTTTATGATCATTAATACTTATTTCATCGTTTAAAAGGGTTAATGTTAAATTTGAATATAAATTAGCCTCACTTTTTTTAAAATTATTAGATATTGCATTGATTGTTGTATTGTTTTCATAAGGGTTGACTTGCATAAACATTAGCTTATTTGTAAATATTACTTTTGAACAACTAAACAAAACTAATAATAATACAATAAAAAATTTACTTATTCTCATAATAAAAAATAGTTTTAGTTCTATTTGATAAAACCAATTCAAGAGGGTGAATAGCTCCTTGTTTTTTTCCAGCAAGTCCAAATAATTTTGTATCAATATTTATTTTGAAGTTATCATAAAAAGATGACCAAACTAAATGTGAACAGTAAAATTTTTTTCTTGTTTTAGTATTAAAGAAGTTATAATTATATTTTTTGTTTTTTTGTTTAGCAATATAGTTAACTGCATTATTGTGTGCTTTAACACCTAAATTTTTCACTCTTAAACCAAAAGTTCTTTTTTTAGTTAAATGCCAATTGTTTGCTCCTCTAATAACTCCCTTTGAGGTTGCCTCATAAACATAGTTTTTGTTTATAATAATCGCAGCATGTCCAACTGGCAAAATTCTTTTAAAATTATCAGGTGTTACTAAAATAGTACCTTTTTTTGTTGGGTAATCTTTTTTTGATGATTTCTTAATTTTTTTGAAATTAAATTTGTTAATTATTTGTTTTGTATAATCAGTTTTAGCTTGTATATTATTTATACAAATTAAACCAACTAAACAAAACATTAAAACTTTTATTTTCATTTTGATTGCTCCTTTCAGTGTAGCTAGTTATCATTGTAATCAAAATAAAATATTCCTAAAAAAGCAGTTAAATACATAATTTGACAAAAATATATCAATGTGTTAATATTAATTCATAAAAAAGGAGAGATTTATATGAAGAAAAGAATATATATTTTGTTTTTGCTATTTGTTTTTGCAATTAATTTCAATGAGATTAATGGTAGCATAACACCTTATGCAGCGAATAAAGAGATTAATAGGCATATAGAAAGTTTTGCGTCATATTTAAAAGAAAATAGTAAAGGCAATAATTTATCAGTTGATGAAATAATTGAAAATTTTTATAAAAACTCAAAAAAAATTAAATTGAATAATGAAATTGTAAATAAAACAACATTACCCAAAAATATTATATCTAAACAAATACATATTAAAAATTCAGATATTACTATTTATAGTGATGGTACTTTTTCAGTTGAAACACTTTCAAGTGTCACTGATAATTCAAGACTTGATATGAGATCGTCAACAAAATCTAAAACAGTAACAAATAATTGGGTGTATAGAGCAGTATTAGGTAATAAGTTGATTACTCATAAGTTTTCGGCAAAATTTAAATATGACGGGAAAAAAGCATGGTATGTTGGTGGTAGTGCTAAAGGAAATGCATATGCTCATTATATAATGTCAATAGAAAGTAAAAGTATTGATGGTTGGACAACTGCTGCAAAATCAAGAACTGCTAGAATGTACGTTGTTGCATGTCAAAATTATAGTGGTTTCCGTATTAATTATATGCATACCGATACAAGAATTGGTGTAACAAAATCAGGAAAAGAATACAAAAGTACTAAACAAGGTGGAGGTATTTAATGAACATCATACATAAATATAAGATACATACTTTTAGCGGATACTGTAAATTTATTTTAATTGTTATTTTATTTTGTTTATTAACTACACCACCAGTTGTAATGCTACCAGGATTTTTGTTATCGTTTTTAGTGAATTTTATAATTGGATATGTTTTGTTGTTTCTTTTTAAATTTATTTTTCAAAAAGATACTATAGACTAAAATAAAAAAATCAATAAATATATATGTGCAAGGATAGAACTATTTCTATCCTTTTTTAATGTTTTAAAAGTAATATTGTAGTTCCAATTTAAAATTTAGTGGATATCACTTTACATCTATATTACTAAATGATAATATAGAATTGGTGATAAACATGATAACAAATGAAAGTGATTTATTTAAAATTTTAGCTGATGAAAATCGTTTAAGAATGATTGTCTTACTTATAGATAGAGAACTATGTATGACACATATCTATATAGGACTTGATTTAAAGCAATCAAATACTTCTCGAAATTTGAAAATTTTAAAAGAAGCAGGAATTGTCAGCATGAGAAATAAAAAGAATAATCGTTACTTTAAAATTTCAGATGAAATATTAAGTAATTATAATGAAGTATTTACATATTTAAAAACACTAAAGAAAAAAACAATGTATATTTGTGATGAGAAAAGAATGAAAGCAGTAGAAAAGTGTGGATGTAAAGGTACTTGCGAATGCAAGTTATAGAAAAGAGGTAAAACTATGATAACAATTAAAATAGAAGGAATGCATTGTGCAGCATGTGCTAGTAGTGTTGAAAAAGCACTAAATGAAAAAAATGGAGTTATTAAGGCTCAAGTTAATATTTTAACAAACAGTGCTCATATTGATTATGATTATAAAAAAGTAAACTTAAATGATTTATATAATATTATTGAAGATTTAGGTTTTAAAGCAGTGCCGATTCAATATGAAAAACAAGAGTTATTAATTGAAGGTATGAATTGTGCAAGTTGTGCTAGTGCAATAGAAAAAGCCTTGTTGGATATAAATGGTATTGAAAGTGCCAAAATAAATCTTGTTTCTAATAAGTTGTACGTTGAGTTTGATAATGCTCTTGTAAATAGTGATACGATTGAAAAAACAATTACTGATTTAGGATATAAAGTGATTAAAAATAATAAAGAAATAACTTTTAATATTCAAGGAATGCATTGTGCATCTTGTGTTAGTAATGTTGAAAAACTTGTTCAATCTATTGATGGTGTTGAAGAAGTAAGTGCAAATCTTGCTACTAACAAATTACATTTAAAATATAATTCTAGTCAATTAAAAATTAGAGATGTTAAAGAAATACTAGCTAAAGAAGGATATGAATTAAGTGAAATAAGTAAAAAGGTTGTTGATATAAATCAAGAAGAAGCAATAAAACTAAAAAAGAATTTAGCAATCTCACTTTTATCGACAGTTCCTTTACTAATTGTAACAATGGGACATATGTTTTTTAATATTCCATTACCCAATATTATTGAACCAATGACAAATCCATTGAATTTTGCAATTTTTCAATTATTATTAACATTAATTACAATGTATGCAGGATGTAATTTTTATCGAGTTGGTTTTAAAACATTATTTAAATTAAAACCTAATATGGATAGTTTAGTTGCTTTATCAACATCAGTTGCTTTTATTTATAGTTTTGTTTTAACTTTTCTAATTTATAAAGGACAAACTAATTATGCAATGGAATTATATTATGAATCTTCAGCTACAATAATTACTTTAATTTTATTAGGTAAATATCTTGAAGCAAGATCAAAACAAAAAACAAGTGAATCAATAAAAAAATTAATGAACTTAGCACCAAAAAAAGCATTAATTGTTAAAGATAATCAAGAAATAGAAGTTGATATTGATGATGTTGAAATTGATGATATTGTGATAGTTAAACCAGGAAGTAAAATTCCTGTTGATGGAATCATCATAGAAGGAAGCAGTGCAGTTGATGAATCAATGTTAAGTGGTGAAAGCATGCCAGTAACAAAAGAAATTGGTGATGAAGTAATTGGGGCAAGTATTAATAAAAATGGTTATTTTAAATATCGTGTCATAAGAGTGGGAAATCAAACAACTTTAGCTCAAATTATTAAATTAGTTGAAGATGCCCAAGCAACAAAAGCACCAATTGCCAAAATGGCTGATATTATTAGTAGTTACTTTGTTCCGATTGTTATATTATTAGCACTAATTTCAGGATTAGGATGGTATTTTATTGGACATGAGTCACTAAATTATGTAATTACTATTATGACATCAGTTTTAATTATTGCCTGTCCATGTGCTTTAGGACTTGCGACACCAACAGCGATTATGGTGGGAACATCTAAAGGTGCAAGTGAGGGAATACTAATTAAATCAGGTGAAGCATTAGAAACAACTCATAAAGTAACAACCATTATTTTTGATAAAACAGGAACAATCACTCATGGAAAACCTGTTTTAAGCGATTTAATTATTGAAAATGAAAAATATTCAAAAAATGATGTTTTAAAAATAGTAGCTAGTGCTGAAAAAAATAGTGAACACCCTTTAGCAAGTGCAATTATTACTCGTGCTAATGAAGAAAAAATAACTTTACAACAAGCAACTATGTTTGAAAATATTGTTGGACATGGTATTAAAGCAAATGTTGATAATAAAGCAGTGCTAATTGGAAATAAGAAGTTAATGGATAAATTTGAAATTGATATTAATTTAGGAATAAAGAATTTTGATGAATTGACTAGTCAAGCAAAAACAGTAATGTTGATTGCGATTGATGGTGAGTATGTTGGTTTAATTGGAGTATCTGATCCAATTAAAGAATCAAGTGTTGAAGCAATTAAGCAATTAAAAGCACTTAACTTAGAAATTATGATGATAACTGGTGATAATGATAAAAGTGCTAAAGCAATTGCACAAAAAGTTGGTATTGAACACGTTATTTCTCAAGTGTTACCAGAAGATAAAATTAATAAAGTAAAAGAATTACAAAATCAAAACAAAATAGTTGCTATGGTTGGTGATGGTATTAATGATGCTCCAGCTTTAGTACAAGCAAATGTAGGTATTGCAATAGGTTCAGGCTCAGATGTTGCTATTGAATCTGGAGATGTTGTCTTAATTAAAGATAGTTTATTAGATGTTGTAAAAGCTATTAAATTATCAAAATTCACAATAAATAATATTAAGCAAAACTTATTTTGGGCATTTTGTTATAATACATTAGGAATTCCAGTAGCTATGGGTATTTTACATATTTTTGGTGGCCCATTACTAAATCCGATGATAGGTGCAGCAGCAATGAGTTTTAGTTCAATTTCAGTATTATTAAATGCTTTAAGATTAAAAAATGTTAAATTATAATATAAGTTAAATTTAAGTATTAAAAAAATTGGTTAATAAATATAGTGTTTAATAAAAATCAGGACTTTTTAATAGTCCTTTTTTTAATAATATTTATTCTTTAATTATGTTATAATAAGATAAATATGGATGTGATAAAATGCAAAAAAATACTAAAGTAGTAGCAACTATGGGCCCAGCTACTAAATCAAAAACAGTCTTAAAAAGCCTAATTCTTAATGGATTAAATGTTATGAGAATTAATTTTTCTCATGCAAACTATGATGATACATTAGAAAGAATAGCTATATTAAATGAAATAAATAAAGAGTTAAATACTTATGTTGCTTGGCTTTGTGATACTAAGGGACCTGAAATTAGATTACATGAAATAAAAAATAATAAAGCATATCTTGAAAAAGGTAAAACATTATCAATTTATATGCATGAGATATTAGGAGATGAAAATAAAATTTCATTAACTTATAGTGATTTATATGATTGCGTAAAAAAAGGCGATAAAATATTGATTGATGATGGATTAATTGAATTAGAAGTATTAAATACTTCCAAAGAAAAAATAGATACTAAAATATTAAATAGTGGTTACATTAGTTCTAAAAAAGGAGTTAATGTACCAAATGTTATTTTGAAAATGGAATACCTTTCTACAAAGGATATTGCTGATATAAAATTTGCATGTGAAAATAAAGCAAGTTATATTGCAGCAAGCTTTGTTAGAAGAAAAGAAGATATAATTGCTTTAAGAAAATTATGTTTTGAAAATAAAAGAAGTGATATGCAAATAATCGCAAAAATAGAAAATCAAGAAGGCATTAATAATATTGATGAAATACTAGAGCATGCAGATGGAATAATGGTTGCTCGCGGTGATTTAGGAACAGAAATACCAATGGAAGAAGTCCCAATTGTTCAATTAGAATTATGCGAAAAATGCAATAAATTAGGAAAACCTGTTATTGTAGCTACCCATATGCTTGATTCAATGGAAAGAAATCCACGACCAACTAGAGCTGAGGTTGGGGATGTAGCACGTGCTGTAACTGATGGAGTAGATGCAGTAATGTTATCTGGTGAAACAGCAAAAGGTGAATATCCAATAGAAGCTTTAAAAGCAATGTCAAAAATTGCTGCTCGTGCTGAAACAACTATTGATCATACTAAAATAATTACTAAATTTATTAGTGATATTTCAAAAAACCCATATGATGGAATTGGTTTAAGTGCTGTTGAATTAGCAGCCAAAATAGATGCTAAAGCAATATTTTGTTTTACTAAAAGTGGAGCAACTGCTCGCCAAATTTCAAAATATCGCCCTAATTGTCCTATCTATGCATTATCTGAAAATGATGATACTTTATATTCATTATCGCTAAATTGGGGTGTGATTGGTTGTAAAAAAGGAACTTACACTAGTATTCAAGATAAGTATGAAATTGTTAACTATCTAGCAAAAGAATTAGATTTAAAAAATGGTGATTATGTTATTATTACAGGTGGTCATCCTGATGGAACACCACTAACTAATTTTTTAAAAATTCAAGAAATTAGTTATTAAAAAAAATTATATAAATTAACAGTTTAGTTTAAAAAATACAAAAAAATCAATTATTTTAATGAAAAAGGTTTAATTTTTAATGATATTAAGCAATAAAAGACATTTTTTTACTAAAAAAATATTTTTAGTAAAACACTTGATTTTAATTTTTAGTAGTGCTACAATGGTCTCAATACAAAAATGTATTGATTAGGATATGATTGTGATATGAATGCTTAAAGCGAGTCTAGGTTGGTGGAAGCTAGATAGAATAGTATTATAATTACTCCCTATGAACTGCCCTTGAAAAAGTGTGCCGTATACTTTGCGTTAAAAAGATTGAGGCTTAACAAGTATTATCGTTAAGTAAATTAAGGTGGTACCACGAATGTTCGTCCTTTAGGATGAGCATTTTTTTTATTTTAAGAAGAAGAAAGGAAAGATTGTTATGGTAAAAATTGAATTTTTAGACGGTAGTGTAAAGGAAATGCAAAGAGGAATTACTTTAGCACAAATCGCTGAAGGAATTTCAAAATCATTAAGAAAAGAAGTTATTGCAGGTTATGTGAATGATGAGATTTATGATTTAACAAGACCAATTGAAATGGATGCTAAAATTAAATTAATCAAACTTGAAGACGAAGAAGCAGAGGAAATTATTAATCATTCTGCAGCACATTTATTAGCTCATGCAGTAACTAGATTATATCCAGGTGCAAAGTTTGGTGTAGGTCCAGCAATTGAAGAAGGATTCTATTATGATATGGACGTTGAGCCAACTATTTTAGAAAATGATTTAAAAAGAATTGAAAAAGAAATGAATAAAATCGTTTCAGAAGCAATTGAAATTGAAAGAGTAGTTGTTTCTAAACAAGAAGCATTAGAAATATTTAAAAATGATGAATACAAAGTTGAATTGATTGAAGGATTAGATGATCAAGTAATTACTTTATATCAACAAGGTGAATTTATTGATTTATGTCGTGGAGCTCATGTTGAGAATACTAAAGTTATTAAAAACTTTAAATTATTATCATTAGCTGGTGCTTATTGGCGTGGTGATTCAGATAATAAAATGTTACAAAGAATTTATGGAGTTGCTAAAAAAAGCAAAGAAGCATTAGAAGCTCATTTAGACTTTTTAGAAGAAGCAAGAAAAAGAGACCATCGTAAATTAGGTAAAGAATTAGGATTGTTTATGTTAAGTGAATATGGACCAGGATTCCCATTCTTCCTACCTAAAGGAATGATTGTTAAAGATGAATTATTAAAATATTGGCATGATGTTCATAAAAGAGCTGGTTATACAATGATTCAAACTCCAATTATGTTAAATAAAGAACTTTGGGAAGTATCAGGTCACTGGTTTACTTACAAAGAAAATATGTATTTATCTGAAATTGATAAACATGAGTTTGCGATTAAACCAATGAACTGTCCAGGTGGAATTTTAGTTTATAAAAATGATATTCACTCTTATAGAGATTTCCCAATGAGAGTTGGAGAATTAGGAATTGTTCACCGTCATGAAGCAAGTGGTGCTTTACATGGATTATTTAGAGTAAGGTGCTTCACTCAAGATGATGCACATTTATATATAACTCCAGATCAAATTGAAGAAGAAGTAATCAATATGATTAAATTATTTGAAGAAGTTTATTCTACATTTGGATTAACTTTTGAAATGGAATTATCAACTAAACCAGATAATGCAATCGGAAGTGATGAAATTTGGGAAAAATCAGAAGCAGCTCTTGGTGCAGCAGCAACTGCTGGTGGATATAAATTCACTATTAATGAAGGTGATGGAGCATTCTATGGTCCTAAATTAGACTTCAAATTAAAAGATTCAATTGGTCGTGTTTGGCAATGCGGTACTTGTCAATTAGATATGAACTTGCCAGAAAGATTTGATATGACTTATATTGCAGCAGATGGTTCAAAACAAAGACCAATAATGTTACATAGAACTTGTATGGGTTCAATTGAAAGATTTATGGGAATTTTAATTGAGCATTATGCTGGAGCATTCCCAACTTGGTTAGCACCAGAACAAATTAAAATAATTCCAGTTGCTGATGTTCATAGAGAATATGCAAATGAAATTAATCAAAAATTCTTTGAATTAGGTTTAAGATCATCAGTTGAAAAACGTGATGAAAAATTAGGATACTTAATTAGAGATGCTCAAGTAAATAAAATACCATATTCACTTGTAATTGGTGATGAAGAAGCAAACAATGGTAAAGTAACTTATCGTAAATATGGAAGCGAAGAACAAGTTAGTGTATCAGTTGATGAGTTCATTAAATTAATTCAAGAAGATATTGCTGCAAAAGGAAAGTAAGATGAAAAAAGTCGCTGTATTAACATCTGGTGGTGATGCACCAGGAATGAATGCTGCAATTAGAGCAGTTGTCAGAACTTGCCTTTATAAAAATATGGAAGCTTATGGTATTAAAGAAGGCTATCGTGGTTTATTTGAAGATAAAATTTTTAAGTTTGAAAGAAAATCAGTATCTGAAAAAATAAACCATGGAGGAACCTTTTTAGGAACAGCTCGATTTGATGAATTTAAGAATGATGATATTGTTGAAATAGCTGCAAATAATCTAAAAAAGAGATGTATTGATTATTTGGTTGTTATTGGGGGCGATGGTACTTTTAATGGAGCATTAAAACTATCAAAATTTGGTATTAAAGTAGCATGTGTTCCTGCTACTATTGATAACGATATTGCTTTTTCACAAATAACAATCGGTTTTGATACAGCAGTAAATACAGTTATTGAAGCAATTGATAAGATAAAGGATAATTCAAACTCTCATTCTCGTTGTTCAATAATTGAAGTTATGGGACGCAATTGTGGTGATATTGCCTTACATTCTGGAATTGCTGTTGGAGCTGAAGAAATCTTCATCGACAAAGAAACTTTTACATTTGATAAAGTATGTGATGTTGTTGAAGAAAGTAGAAAAGATAAAAAACGTAACACAATAATTGTTGTTACGGAAAATATATGTAATGTGATTGAATTAGCCGAATATGTTGAAAATAAAACATGTATTGAAACTCGTTCAACTATTCTTGGTTATATTCAAAGAGGTGGGATTCCTAGTGCTTTAGATCGCTTTATTGCATCTGGATTAGGAGCTCATGCTGTTGAAATGATTGAATTAGATAATGCAAATATTGTTGTTGGAACAACAGGAGTTAGTTTTTATCATACTAACATTGAAGAAGCATTAAATATGAAATCTAACAACAGCGAAGATATGATGCGTCTATCCAACTATTTGAAATAGTAGTTGGTTAGATATAAATTGTTTTTAGTGAAAAAAACCGCTTTTTAGCGGCTTTTTTCGTGTTATATTAGTTTATTTGAATGCTTGACAAGCATTAATTGCTACTTTCCATTTTTGATAATATTCATTTCTTTTATCATCACTCATTTGTGCTTTATAGCATTTTGACACTTTATAATTTTCTTTAATTTCTTCGATAGAATTATAGATACCACATTGTAATCCTGCTAAATATGCTACACCTAAAGCAGTTGTTTCCATTGATAAAGGTAAATCAATATCAACATTTAATATATCAGCTTGAAATTGCATTAGCATATTATTAGCGCAAGCTCCACCATCAACTTTAAGTTTTTTTAAATTAATTTTAGATTCTTCACACATTAATTCTACAATATCTTTTGTTTGATAGGCAATAGATTCAAGTGTTGCTCTTGTAAGATGTGCTTTAGTTGAACCTCTAGTTAAACCAAAAATTGCTCCTTTTGCATCCATATCCCAATACGGAGAACCAAGACCTACAAATGCAGGTACTAAATAAACACCACCATTATCTTTGATTTCATTAGCAAGCTCTTCAGATTGGGAAGCATTTTCAATTAATTCTAAACTATCTCTTAACCATTGAATAGCACTTCCTGCTACAAAAATTGAACCTTCTAAGGCATAAGTTATCTTATTATCTAAGCCCCATGCTATTGTTGTGATTAAACCATTGTTAGATTTAATTGCTTTGAAACCTGTATTCATTAACATAAAACAACCAGTTCCATAAGTGTTTTTCATCATACCTTCATCAAAACAACTTTGTCCAAATAAAGCAGCTTGTTGATCGCCTGCAATCGCTGATATTGGCACTTCTAAACCAAAAAAATGTGCAGGATTTGTATAATCATATAGATGTGAGCTATTACAAACTTTGGGTAATATTTCCTTAGGTATATTTAAAATATTTAGTATATCATCATCCCATTTTAACTCATGAATGTTATACATCATTGTTCTTGAGGCATTAGTATAATCAGTAGCATGGACTTTGTTTTTTGATAAATTCCATAATAACCAACTATCAACTGTTCCAAATAAAACATTACCACTTTCTATTTTTTCTTTAACACCTGAAACATTATCAATCATCCATTTTATTTTAGTTGCTGAAAAATATGGATCAATTGGTAATCCTGTTTTTTCTAAAAAAGTATTAGCGTAATTTTTTTGAGATAACTCATCACAAATTTCAGCACTTTGTCTTGATTGCCAGACAATTGCTTTGTATAATGGAATTCCTGTTTCTTTATCCCATAATATAGTTGTTTCTCTTTGATTAGTAATACCAATACATGATATTTGTTCCGGCTTTATTTTACTATTAATAAATAATTGTGATAAAACACTTAAAGTTGATAACCAAATTTCACTAGCATCTTGTTCAACCCAACCTGGTTTTTCAAAATAATTTGTTAATTCTTGTTGTGCTTGATCAATAACTTTACCATTTTTATTAAAAATAATTGCTCTTGTGGAAGATGTTCCTTGATCTAAAGATAGAATGTATTTTTCCATAAAGGTACTCCTTTCTAAAAAACACTATTTTTCAATAGTATTTCTTGCTGTTATGGCAATAGTTCCATTTATTGCTTTTCTTGCATCATTAACCGGAACTATATAGACATAATCACCTTTTTTAAGTGTTAATTTATATGTTTTCTTTTCATTTTTAGGTCCACCAATTTTTAATACTGGTGTTTTTTTTGCTATTTCATTAACATTCTCATAATCTTTATCAATATATATATTAGCTTTTATTGGTATTTCATCATTAGTAGTTTTTGCATTTAACAAATAAACATCATATTCCCCAGCTTCAATAATATCACCATTAAAATCATCAACCTCAACAGCAATTTTATATGCTACATTACTTTTATTCCAATATGTAGTAGTGATATAATCTGAATTTACTAATGATTTATGTTTAGCTATATTTGGTTCAATAAGATTGCTCATTGTAGAAGGTGATAAAAAATATATTATTGCACCAGCTATTATTAAGGCAACTATTATACGTAAAATTTTCTTGACAATTTTATTCATTTTTTAGCCTCCATTTCCTTTTAATATTACCACTTGTCATCAATATATGCAATAATTAAAAAACTTAATTCATAAAATATTTAAAGTTTAATTGTAATTAAAACAACTATTATATTAATAATTGTAAAACCCTTTATGTAAAGAGTGATATTATGATATAATATCAAAAAATCACAAGGAGTGGTAGCATGGAATTAGTATCATGGAATGTTAATGGGATAAGAGCCTGTTTAGATAAGGGATTTGCTGATAGTATAGCATTGTTAAATCCAGATATTGTATGTGTTCAAGAAACTAAAGCACAAGAGGAGCAAGTTGATTTAAGTAGTTTAGGATATTATCAATATTGGAATAGTGCAATAAAAAAAGGTTATTCAGGTACATTAATATTATCTAAAATTAAAGCAATTTCTTGTACCTATGGAATGGGGATAGAAGAACATGATCAAGAAGGACGCATTATTACATTAGAGTTTGAAAACTTTTACTTAGTCAATGTTTATACACCAAACTCACAACGAGAGTTAGCAAGACTTGATTATCGTATGCAATGGGAAGATGCTTTTAGAAAATATTTAAATGATTTGAATTTATCTAAGCCAGTTATTTTATGTGGTGATTTAAATGTTGCACATCAAGAAATTGATATAGCAAGACCAAAAACAAATACTAAATCAGCTGGTTTTACAATTGAAGAGAGAAACAAATTTAGTGAATTACTTTCATCGGGGTTTATTGATACCTTTAGATATTTTTATCCAGATAAAGTTGATGAATATTCATGGTGGTCATACATGAGGCAATCAAGACAAAAGAATATAGGGTGGCGTATTGATTATTTTTGTGTTAGCAAAAGACTTAAAGATATGTTAGTCGATGCAAAAATACATCAAGATATTATGGGCTCAGATCATTGTCCTGTCTC
This sequence comes from Bacilli bacterium PM5-9, assembly GCA_029893765.1. Classification (NCBI taxonomy): domain Bacteria; kingdom Bacillati; phylum Bacillota; class Bacilli; species Bacilli bacterium PM5-9. Next base: position 24,726 of record JARXZD010000008.1, on the reverse strand, counting down.
ATTAAAAATTAATTTATAATGGAGTGTTAAAATGAATATTGATAAAGAGTTTGAGTTGTTTTTAAAAAATAGTAGTAAATTAATAGAGATACCAAGTGTTATTTCAAAAGAAAAAGAAAATATGCCTTTTGGTCAAGAAGTATATAATGCTTTAGTAAAAGCAATTGAAATAGCAAGCATAATGAATTATAAAACTTTCATTGATCCAAATGGATATTATGGATATGCTGAAATTGGAGAAGGTGAATTATTTGGTGTTCTATGTCATGTTGATGTTGTTCCTGAAGGTGATTTAAGCAATTGGAAGCATGATCCATATCAATTAACAATTGAAAATAATAAAATTTATGGGCGTGGAATTCAAGATGATAAAGGACCAACTTTATTAAGCATGCACGCTTTAAAGATGTTGCTTGATGATGGTTATCAATTAAAAAAGCGTGTTAGATTTATTTTTGGTAGTGATGAAGAAACTTTATGGCGTTGTATGGATAAATATAAACAAAATGAAGAAATTCCTAAAATGGGATTTACTCCTGATTCTATTTTTCCAGTTACAAATGCTGAAAAAGGATTGTATCAAATTGAAATTAGTTCTAATGAAAAAATTGATTTTTCATTTAATGGTGGGGAAGCAATTAATTCAGTGGCTTCACAAGCAACGATTGAATATAATAAAGAAATTGAAAATAGTTTAATTAATAATAATATAGAATATTCTATTAATGATAATGAAATAAAAGTAGTTGGAAAATCAGCGCATGTTAAAGATGCTGATAAAGGAGATAATGCGATTGTTAAATTAGCAAGTATTTTAAAACAATTAAATTTTCAATCTAACCTTTTAAATTTCATTGTAGAAAAGGGTAGTAATCCTAATGGTAAATTACTATTTAATGAAATCTGTGATGAAATATCAGGGAAATTAATGTTTAATATTGGAAAAGCTATTTTTACTAAGAATATACAAACTATTTCAATTGATATGAGAATACCTGTTACATATCAAAAAGAAAAAATTGATGAAGTATTAAATGAAGTAGCAAGCCAATATAATTTGCAAATCAAGGTAGTTGATTATGTAAAATCATTGTATGTTGATGAAAATAGTGAGTTAGTAAAATCATTAATGAAAGCATATCAAGAAGTAAGTCATGATTATACAGCAAAGCCATTAGCAAGCGGAGGAGCAACTTTTTCACGTGTGATGGATAATTTTGTTGCTTTTGGAGCAGATTTACCAACATCAATAAGTACAGCTCATCAAGCAAATGAGTGTGTTGATATTGATGATTATAAAAAAGCATTAGAAATCTATATTAAGGCATTTGAATTGTTAGTTTTTTAACAGCTTTTTAATTGTAGTGTTATATTTTTTATGATATAATTATATTGCTAGATAGGAAATAAGTAATTTTTTTAATTAGATTTAGAGAGTAAGTGATTGGTGAAAACTTATGATAATTAATAAAATGAAGCTCTTTCTATGGTCTATTGAAAACAATAGCGTATCGCTGCGTTAAAGCTAAAAAGGGCATTGAAGACAATGAACTAGGATGGTACCGCGATTAATTCGTTCCTAGATCTTGTCTTTTTTTATTTTTTGATAAAGGAGAAGATTACAATGAAATTTCGTACTGCATCACAACTTAGAAGGTTGTTTTTAGATTATTTTAAAGAACATGGACATATGATTGAGCCAGGTGTTTCATTAGTTCCTGTTAATGATCCATCATTACTATGGATAAACTCAGGAGTAAGTGCCTTAAAGAAATATTTTGATGGTTCAACAACACTAGAAAACCCAAGAATTGCTAATTCACAGCGTTCAATTAGAACAAATGATATTGAGAATGTTGGTTTAACTGCTAGGCATCATACTATGTTTGAAATGCTAGGTAACTTTTCAATAGGTGATTATTTTAAAAAGGAAGCAATTCAATTTGGTTGGGAGTTTTTAACTAGTCCTGATTGGGTTGGAATGGAAATAGATAAGCTTTATGTAACAGTCTATACTGATGATGATGAAGCATATGATATTTGGAAAAATGTTATTGGATTAGACGATTCAAGAATTTTTAGGTTAGAAGGTAATTTCTGGGAAATTGGTAATGGACCATGTGGGCCTAATAGTGAAATTTTTTATGATCGTGGTTTAGATTATGATCCAGATAATGTTGGAATTGAATTACTTGCTAAAGATATGGATAACGATCGTTATATTGAAATTTGGAATATTGTCTTTTCACAATTTAATGCTCAAGAAGAACTTGATAGATCAGAGTATAAACCATTACCACAAAAAAATATTGATACGGGAATGGGCTTAGAACGTTTAGCATCAATTGTTCAAAATGCTGAAACAAACTTTGAAACAGATTTATTTATGCCAATTATTATTGAAGTTGAATCGCTAGCAAGCTATGGTTATGAAGGAAAATACAAACGTGCTTATAAAGTAATCGCTGATCATATTAGAGCAATTACCTTTGCTTTAGCTGATGGAGCAATGTTTTCAAATGAAGGGCGTGGTTATGTTTTAAAAAGACTATTAAGACGTGCTGCTCGTTTTGGATTAGAACTTGGAATTGATGAACCATTCTTATATAGAATAGTACCAACAGTAATTGATATTATGAATGATTACTATCCATTTTTAAATGAGAAACAAGAATTAGTTTCAAAAATAATTAAATCTGATGAAGAAAGATTTCATAAAACACTAGCATCTGGTTTAAAAATGTTTGAAGATGTTAAAAACACAAGTGTTGATAAAATGATTACTGGTGAACAAGCATTTAGATTATATGATACATACGGATTTCCAATTGAAATAGTTTTAGAACTTAGTGAAGAATCTGGTTATACTGTTGATATGGATGGATTTAAGAAATTAATGAAAAATCAACAAGAAATGGCACGTGCTAGTTTTAAAGATACTTCTAATATGAAAAATCAATCTGCAGATTTATTAGCATTCAAAAATGAATCAAACTTTGTTGGTTATAATTTAAATGAAATTAATTCAAAAATTATTGCGATTTTTAAAAATGGTGAAAGAATAGAAGAACTTGAAGGCAAAGGAGAAATAGTCTTTGAAGATACTGTATTCTATGCAGAAAGTGGCGGTCAAATCAATGATAAAGGTACAATAGAAATTAATGGTGTTGACTTAGAAGTATTAGGAGTTAGAAAAGCTCCAAATGGACAACATTTACACCTTGTTGATACAATGCCAATTAAGGTTGGAAATCGTGCAACATTAAAAATAGATGTTAACCATCGTAAATTAATTTCAAGAAATCACACTGCTACTCATTTATTACATCAAGCATTAAAAAATGTTTTAGGAAACCATGTTAATCAAGCTGGATCATATGTTACAGATGAGTATTTACGTTTTGATTTTAATCATTTCGAAAAAGTTAGTGATGAAGATTTAGTTGTAATTGAAAAGATTGTTAACGATGTTATTTTTGAAAGTATAGATTTAAAAATATCTACCATGAGTATTGAAAAAGCTAAAGAATTAGGAGCTCAAGCATTATTTAATGATAAATATGATGATGATGTTCGTGTTGTTGAAGTACCAGGATTCTCTTTAGAATTATGTGGTGGAACACATGTCAAAAGAACAAATGAATTAGGTTTATTTAGAATTGAAAAAGAAGAATCAGTTGGTTCTGGTATTAGAAGAATAATCGCAAGAACTTCAAAATATGCTTATCAAATGTTAGTTGCTGAAGAAAATAAATTAAAAGATTTATCACTAAAATTAGGTGAAAAAGATACAAATAAAGCAATGAAAAGATTAGAAAAATTAATTAATGATTTAGCACATGCTAGAAAAGAATATGAATCAATTAAGGATAAAGCAGCATCTGGTTTATCAGTAATTATTGATGATGAATATATTGATATTAATGATATGAAAGTTTATCTATTATATATGAAAATTGCTGATATTAAGGATATGAAATCATTTGTTGATAAAATTAAAAATGAAAAAGATCGTGCAATTGGAGTTGTATATACTGATGAAGCTAAAAAACCATATGTTGTTGGTGTTAGTCAGGATTTAATTGATGAAGGAATAATCGCAAAAAATATTGCACAATTAATTAATGAAAACTTTGATGGAAAAGGTGGCGGAAAACTTGATATGGCTCAAGGTGCTACTAATGAAGTCATTGATGAAGAAAAATTATGCGAACTTTTAAAACAAATTAATTAAAAAAATTATTACTAAAAGGCTGTTTTTTGATTAAATAATAATTGAAAAATGGCTTTTTATTTATTTGAAATATTATTAATAAATAAATTTGCAAACATTTATTATGTAATATTTTAGAACAAATGTAAATAAAAGTAGTAATTTTGCCTTTATTATAGTAAAATAAAACAAGATAGGATGGTGATTATTATGTCAGATAATATGAATAATACACAACACACAATGCTTTTTGATGCAAATGAAATTCAAGATCAAAGAGTTCGTGGAATACTAGAGCACGTTGTAATGGCTTTAGATGAAAAAGGATATAACTCTATTAACCAAATTGTAGGGTATCTTATCTCAAATGATCCTGCGTATATATCAAGTCATAATGGTGCAAGAAAAATGATTCAAAAGGTTACTCGTGATGAGATAATCGAGGAATTAGTGAAATCATATTTAGGGAAAAATAATTATTAAAAGAATTGTTGGCTTAGATTTAGGATCAAGAACATTAGGGGTTGCGATTAGTGATCCATTAATGATAAGTGCTCAAGGAATAACAACCATTAGATTTGAAGAAGATGCTTATAAAAAAGCTTGTCGTCTTTTAAAAGAGTGCTTAGCAAAATATGAAATAGAATGTTTTGTTTTAGGTAATCCTAAACACATGAATGGTGATATAGGTGTTTCATCACAGCGCTCACTTGATTTTAAAGAAAGACTTGAAAAAGAATTTTCACTAAAAGTAGTTTTATGGGATGAAAGATTAAGCAGTGTTTTAGTAGATAAATCAATGATAGAAATGAATCTATCAAGAAAAAAAAGAAAGAAAGTTATTGATGAAATGGCAGCAATTAATATTTTGCAAGGCTATTTAGATTCAATAAGATAAGAGGAATAAATAATGCAAGATCAAGATAACAAAATCGTATTAGTTGATGAATTAGGAAATGAAAAAGAATTTGAAATTTTATTAACTTTTGAAAATGAAGAATTAAATAAAAAATATGTATATTATTATGATCCAGAAATTAATGATGATGAAGATGCAGAAATGTATGTTTCAATTTATGATGATGAAGGAAATATTTTTGATATAGAAGATCCAGAAGAACAAGAAATGGTTGAAGAAGTATATAATACATTTCTTGATGAAACAGGAATAGAAGATGAAGAAGAGTAAAAAAAGAATTGTTTTAGTTTCAATATTAGTAGTTTTAATTGGAATTTTAGCTGGATCAAGTTTTTTTATGGGACCAATGGATAAAAATGCAAGTACTCCAGTAGTATTTACAATTTCTGAAAATGCAACTACTGATGAAATAGTTGAAAACTTAAAAAATGAAAATTTAATAAGATCAAAAATAGTTGCTAAAGGATATATTAAAATTTCTGGACAAAGTGATTTTAAAGTTGGAGTTTTTGAATTATCAAAAAAACAAAGTTTACCAAAAATTATTAAAACACTAAATTCTATTAGTAATTCACAAGGATCAAATGTAACATTTTTAGAAGGATATCGAGTTATTGATATGGCTAAGGTAGCTGAATCAAAACTAGGTATCAAACAAAAAGATTTCTTGAAAATGTGTAATGATAAAGATTTTATTAATGAGTTAAAACAAAAATTTGAAGTGATTAATGCTTATGACTTTAATGAAAAAGAAATTTATCAATTAGAAGGATTGTTAGCACCAGATACTTATAATTTAACAGCAGGTATCGATGCTAAAGGGTTAATTGAAGTTTTAGTAGCACAAACTAATACTATTTATCTTCAAAATAAAACATTATTTGATAAAAGTAAGCTTAGTGTTAATGAAATCTATACTTTAGCTAGTATGGTTGAAGCTGAGGCGAAAACTTATGATGATCGTGTTTTAGTTGCTTCTATCTTTATGAATAGAATTAAGAATAATATGTCTTTAGGTAGTGATGTTACTACATACTATGGTTTACAATTAGATATGTCTAAACGTGATTTAACAAGTGAAGAGTTAGCAGAAGATAATGGTTATAATACTCGCTCTAATATGAAAGGGTTACCTATTGGACCAATTAATGCACCATCAAATGATAGTGTACTTGCTGCTTTAAATTATGAAGAAACGAAATATTTATATTTTGTTAGTGATAAAAATGGTAAAATTTATGCATCACAATCTTACGAAAAACATAATTCTATAATTGAAAAACTAAAAGAACAAGGGCTTTGGTTTACATATTAATAAATTAGAGGCATGCCTCTAATTTATTTTATTAGTCAATGTATAAAATTTTGAGGTGTAAAAGTGTTAGATGAAATAAAAAAATATGCAATTGAAAATAATGTGCCAATAATTGAGGATCAAGGAAAAGATTTTTTAATAAAAATTATTAAAGAAAACAATTATCATAATATTTTAGAAATTGGTAGTGCAATAGGATATTCGGCAATTATTATGGCAAAAATTAGTGAAAAAAATAAAGTTGTTACTATTGAAAGAGATAGTATAAGATATAACCTTGCTAAAAAAAATATCAATGAAATGGGTTTAGAAAAGCAAATTATTATTTATCATGATGATGCTTTATTATTTGATGAAAGTAAACTTGAAAATAAATTTGATTTAATTTTTATTGATGCTGCTAAAGCACAATATCAGAAGTTTTTTGAAAAGTATGAAAAACATCTTAATGATAATGGGTGTATCATTGTTGATAATATTAATTTTCATGGATTTGTTGAAGGTAAGAGAAAAACAACAAACCGTAATACGAAACAACTAGTTGGAAAAATCAGAAGATTTAATGAATGGATTACTACAAATGATAATTATGAAGTTGATTATTATGATGTGGGTGATGGAATATTTGTAATAAAAAGGAAGATGTAAATGAAAACAAAATTATTAGTTGAGATTTGTGATTTAGAACAAGGACAACGCTTAATTGAAAATAAAGTTGGTGCACTTTTATTGAATGTTAAAGGTGTTACTTACACAAAACAATTTAATTGTTATACAAATGAATTAAGTATTTTAGTAGAAAAAGCACAAGAAAATAATGTTGAATTATTTGTTCATTTAGATATGTTGTATCATGAAGATGATTTAATTGGATTACGTGCTATTCTAAAAAAATTAAACTCAATCGGCATTAAAAATTTAGTTATTTGTGATATTGGTGTTATAGAGCTAGCTAATGATTTAAATTTAGATTTTAAATTTATTAATGGTGGCTCAGTATTAAATACAAACTATGCAACAATTGATTTTACAAATGATTTTTATAGTGGCTTTTTCTTATCAAATGAAATTAATATTGATGAAGTAGTAACGATTGCTAAAAAAACATCTGCTGATTTATTTGTTCAAGTATTTGGAAAACAAAAAATATTTACATCAAAAAGAAAACTTCTAACTAGTTATTGTGAATACAATGAAATTGAAAATTTAGACATGCATCCAAGAAATAAATTAATTATTAAAGATGCAGCAACTCAAGATAATTATTCATATATTTATGAAGATCAATTTGGTACTTATATTTATACAATGAATAATGTAAATGCTTTAAGCTACCTAGATAACTTAATTGAAAATGATGTTAAATATTTATATTTGAATAATTTATTTTGTGATTTAGAAGAATATGATGAAGTAATTAATATTTTTAATAAATATTTAAAAGATAATAATTACTCAATACAAGATGCACAAAATGACCTTAAAATAGTTTCAGATAAGCTAAGTGAATCATTTTTTAATGATGAAACTGTTTTTACTATTGAGCAAGCAAAATTATTAGAAATGGAGCTTAAAGATGAATAAGCCTGAGTTATTAGCACCTGCAGGAAATTTAGAGAAATTAAAGATTGCGATTATGTATGGTGCCGATGCAGTCTATTTAGGTGGCAAAAAGTTTTCTCTGCGCTCATCTGCTTCAAATTTTGAAATTGATGATATTAAAAATGGAGTAGAGTTTGCTAAAAAATATCAAACAAAAGTTTATGTAGTTGTAAATATGATTATGCATAATCAAGATTTAGCTGGATTAAAAGAATATTTAGAACAACTAGAAGAAATTGGAGTAAATGGTGTTATTTGTGCTGATTTATTAGTTGTCGACTATTTAAAAAAATATGCACCAAAATTAGAAATTCATATTTCAACTCAACAATCAATTACAAACTCTTATGCAATTAAATTTTATGAAAAATTAGGAGCAAATAGAGTTGTTTTAGCTAGAGAAATTTCAAAAAATGAATTAAAAGAATTAGTTGAAAAAAGTAATGTTGAAATAGAATATTTTGTTCATGGTGCAATGTGTGTTGCTTATTCAGGACGATGTATGTTATCTAATTATTATTCAAAAAGAGATAGCAATCGTGGTGGATGCTCACAATCATGTCGCTGGAATTATGATTTACTTTTAGAAAATGATGATAAAAAAACTAAAATTAATACTGAGGATAGTTATTTTACAATGTCTAGTAAAGATTTAAACTTAGCACAAAAAATCCCTGAATTAATTGATATGGGAGTATCTTCATTAAAGATAGAAGGTCGCATGAAATCAATTTATTATCTTGCTACAATCATTTCAACATATCGAAAAATAATTGATGATTACTTATTAAATAAGGAAAATTTTGTTTATAAAAAAGAATATGATGATAATTTATCAAAAGCAGCTAATCGTGCTATAAATACAGGATTTTATGATAATGATATGAATTATGAAAAACAATTATATCAATGTCGTGATGAACATCCAACAAAAGAATTTATTGGATTTGTTTTAGACTATGATGAAAAATACATAAAACTTGAACAAAGAAATTATTTTGAAAAAGGCGATAAAGTAGAGTTATTTGGCCCAAATAAAGAGTTTTATTCTTTTGTAGTTGATAAAATATATGATGAAGATATGAATGAGATAAGTGTTGCTCGTCATCCACAACAAATTGTTTATTTACCATTTGATAAAACAATTTCAAAATGCAGCATGTTAAGAAAGGTGATTTAATGAAAAAACCACTTTTAATAGGTATTGCAGGAGGAAGTGCAAGTGGAAAGTCTAGTGTTGCTAGAATTATATACGAACATTTTCACGATACCAATTCAGTTTATATTTTAAAACAAGATGATTATTATAAGGATAAAAATCATTTAAGTTTATCGGAAAGAAAAGCTATTAATTATGATCATCCCTTAGAATTTGATATAGATTTGATGATTAAACAGTTAAGTGATTTAAGTAATAATAGAAAAATAAATAAACCAGTATATGATTTTTCAACATATTTAAGAACAGATTTAATAGAAGAAGTATTACCAACTGATGTAATCATTGTTGAAGGTTTATTTGCATTAGAAAATGAAGATTTAAGAAATTTATATGATTTAAAAATATTTGTTGATACTGATTCTGATATCCGTTTAATAAGAAGAATTATGAGAGATGTAAATGAAAGAGAAAGAAGTTTAGAATCAATTGTTGAACAATATCAAACATCAGTTAGAGATATGCATATTTCATTTGTTGAGCCAACAAAACGATATGCTGATGTAATAATTTTAAATGGGAAAGAAAATGTTAAAGCTATTGATTTAATTATTACAAAGATAGCTAGTATTTTAGACTGAACTTTGATATAATATTATGGAAATTGAAATAGAGGTGTGAAAATGGAAGAGAAAATTTTACTTACCAAAGAAGGTGTCGCTAAGCTTGAGGCAGAGCGTGAAAACCTGATTAATGTTGAAAGACCACAAGTAATTGAAGAACTACAAGCTGCACGTGCCCAAGGGGACTTATCAGAGAATGCTGATTATGATGCAGCTAGAGATAAACAAGCTGCTGTTGAGGAAAGAATTAAAGAAGTAGGATACATGTTAGATCACTACACTTTAATTGATGAGAAAAAAGGTGGCGTTAAAAAAGTATCATTAGGTGCTACAGTAACTATTTTAGATTTAGATGATGATGTTGAAAAAACATATACTATTGTTGGTTCAATTGAATCTGATCCAGATCAAAATAAAATTTCAAATCAAGCTCCACTAGCAAAGAAAATTGATGGTAAAAAAGTTGGAGATGTTGTTTTAATTGAAACTAGTGACTATCAATACAAAATTCAAATATTAAAAATTGAAAGAAAATAAATTTAGGTATTTTTTAAAATTTTGATAAATAAAAACAGGTGATTTAATGAAAAAATTATTGCTTGTTTTTTTTATTTGTTTAAGTGGTTGTTATGACAATTTAACTCTTAATCAAATAACATTTAATACAACAATTAAGTATAAAATAACTATTGAAGGACATATTAATAAACCAGGATTATATTTAGTAAATGATTCAACAAGTATTTCACAACTGATTAAGTTAGCAGGTGGTTATAAAAATAATGCCTTAAAGGTAAATAATGATATTATTTTAAGAGATAATTTAAAAATATTTATTAATTCAAATCGTATTGAAACTAAAATTAACTTAAATAATTGTTCAACAAAACAATTAGAAACAATTAAAGGAATAGGACCATCACTTTCACAAAAGATAATAGAATATCGAAAAAAATATGGTGAGTTTGAAATTATCAGTGATTTATTGAATGTAAAAGGGATAAAGGAAAAGAAATTTAATAAAATTTATGAGTATTTAACTATTGAATAATTTATTAATACATTTTGTAATATCAATTATCTCATTTGCATTAGCAATCTTTTATCATGAACCAGCTTTAATTGTTCTAGGAATCATTTTTATGATTATAGTTGCTAGATTTTCACTTAAATATCTATTTTTATTAATTATTATGCAAACTTGTTTTATCTTTTATTTTAATTATCGTTTAATACCAAACAAACCATCTAATCGAGTATTTGAAGTAGTTAAGGTTAACCAATATAGTTATCATTTAAAAAATAGTGAAGCAAAAATTTTATTGAAAACTTCAGCGAAATTAAATAAAGGAGATATTATTGAAATTAAAACTCCATTAAAAGAAGTTCAATCATTAGAAAACTTCAAGTTATTTAGTATGACAAATTATTTAAAGAGTAATAGTATTTTTTATGAAACAACAACTAATACAGTTTCTTTAATAAAAAAAAGTAAAAATAAACAAATAAATTCAAAAATAAATAATTATTATAATTACTTATTTTTTATGGAAAAGAATGAGATAGATTCAAATATCAAAGAATCATTAATTTCTTTAGCACTTATTCACTTAGTAGTAGTATCTGGGTTTCATTTTAATTTTATCTATAAAGTATTAAAAATAATCTTTCAATGGATAAAAAGGGATATTGTTGTTGAGCTCATTTGCTTTTCAGTGTTATTTTATTATCTTAATATATTATCCTTTTCATATCCTGCTTTTAGAGCATTTCTTTCACTAACAATTAGTAAAACACCACTTAATGATAAATTATCAAAAATAAATCAATTAGCCTTAAGTGCTTTAATAATTATTGTAATATTTCCATTATCAACTTTAAGTTTTAGTTTTATTCTAACTTTTGTAACTTCTTTATTTTTATCATTAATTCCTGAAAACTTATCAAAAAACAAATTGTTAAATAGTTTTGTGATATTTCTTGGAACAATTCCCCTTATTACAAGTATAAATTATCAAATATCATTAATATCATTTATTTTACAATTACTTATTTCGCCAGTTATCCCAATATTGTATCTTAGTGTTTTTCTAGGTAACCATCTTGTATTATTTGAAAACATTGCATTATTTTTAATTGAATCCTTTGAAAAAATAATTTTATTTTTAAAAGACTATAATATTGTTTTAGAAACAGGAGGATATTCAATATTATTTTCATTAATTTATTACTCTATATACCTTTTAACTCTTTATTTTTCTAAGAATAATAAATTATTAATAACTATCCCTTTTGTATATGTCTTACTCTTTTCATACCTTCCATCATTTTCAGGCTTTATAAGCTTTTTAAATGTTGGGCAAGGTGATTGCATAGTTATTAAACCACCGTTTAGTAATGAAGCAATGATGATTGATGTTGCAAAACCATATAAAAGTAATACAGTAAATAATATTATCATTCCATATTTAAAAGCACATAAAATTAAAAAAATTAAAACTCTAGTTATTACTCATAATGATGTTGATCATGCGGGTGGAAAAAGTGATTTAATTAAAAATTTTAAAGTGGAAAAAATTATTGATAAAAAAACAAAACAAATTAATTTTGATAAATATCATTTTATTGATATTTTATCAAATACTAAATTTAAAGATAAGAATGCTAATTCAATCACTTTATATACTAGAATTAATGGCTTAAATTATTTATTTACTGGAGATATTAATAGTGAAAGTGAATTAGAGTTTAAAAAATATGTTAGTAAACTTCCAGTTGATATTTTAAAAGTTGCTCATCATGGCTCAAAAACTAGTACATCAACACAATTTCTTGATTTAACTAATCCCAAAATAGCAATTATTCAGTCTAAAAAAAATAATCGTTATAATCATCCCCATCCTGAGATAGTAAATAGATTAAAACAAAGAAATATATCAATATATAATAATGCATATAATGGCACAATTACTATTTATTACAACTTTTTTTATAATTATTTAAAAAAATATAAGTGAAAAAACGCATGTACATTAAAGGTTTAATTTATTGACTGCTATTAAATAAGTGGTATAATAAAGGTGGTGATAATATGATCTACACTATTCAAGCATGTGATGATGTTCTAGGAAATGAACAACTTAAAAAAATATATGATAAAGACAGTATTCAAACAGATATGATGAATACTGTTGAGTTTGATTGCCTTGATATTGAGATTGATCAAATATTAGATTATTGTTTTACAACACCATTTTTTGCAAGCCATAAAGTTGCGATATTAAAAAATCCAATTTTTTTAACTGCAGAAAATACAAAAAAAGATTATACAGAGTTTATAGATAAGTTAATGAATTATATTAAAAATGAAAATGAGAGTACAATTTTAATTATCTATTCACTATATGAAAAACTTGATGAAAGAAAGAAAATAGTTAAATTTTTAAAAGAAAAAACAAAGTTTATTAAAGTAGAAACTCCAAACGCTATGCAACTTAATGATATAGTTAAGAAAATGCTAGAAAAGCGTGGAAATACAGTTGACTATGCGACAATAGATTTATTAATTGAAAAAGTTGGTACAAATTTGGTTGATGTAGTAAGTGAAGTTGAAAAACTAGCTTTATTTAAACCAAATGGAAATATAGGAAAGGAGGATGTTGAAGACTTTGTAACTTGTAACATTGATGCTTCAATATTTGATTTATCAAATGCAATTTTAGAAAAAAATGTTGCAAAATCAATCACACTTTTTGAAGATTTAACAAAAGGTGGTTTAGAGCCTATCGTACTTGTTAGTGTTTTAGCAAACCAATTTCGTCTTGCTTTATTGTCTAAAAACTATCAACGCTTACAATTTGATAGCAATACTATTGCAAAGAAATTAAAAGTACATCCTTATAGGATTAAATTAGCTTTAAAACTAACATTTAGCGATAAAGACTTAAAAGAATTGCTAGTTAAACTAGCAGATTTAGATTACCATATAAAAATCGGTAAAATAAATAAGTATCATGGAATGAAATTACTAATATTAAGTATATAAACGGAGGAAAAGTATATGCAATCATTAAAAGAATTCTATAAAGAAGGACCAGGTCCTTCCTCATCCCACACAATGGGACCACAAAGAGCAGCAAAACAATTTCAAGAAGCTTATCCAAATGCAAGTAAAATAGAAGTTACTTTACATGGATCATTAAGCTTAACAGGAAAAGGACATTTAACAGACTGGATTATTTTAGAAACAATTAAAGATATTCCAACAGAAATAATTTGGAATGATGATGAATTACCAGGGCATCCAAATGGAATGATTTTTAAAGCATTTGATGAAAATCAAAAATTAATTGGTGAATGGATTGTTTACTCTGTAGGAGGAGGAACAATTGTTGTTGAAGGATTAGAAAGTGGAGGAACTATTCCTCATATTTATGAACTTAACACATTAGATGAAATAACTAGTTACATAAATTCAAAAAACATGACATATTTTGATTATATTAAAGAAGTTGAAGGAGAAGATATAACTCAATTCCTTGGTCAAATCGTTGATAATATGATTAAAAATACAGAAAGAGGATTAGCAGCTGAAGGACTTATCCCAGGTTCTTTAAAACTATTAAGGGTTGCTAAACAATTAAATGAAATTGCTCATCAAACACAACGTGCAGATGAAAAAGAAAAATTACTATTATCTTCATACTCTTATGCTGTAGCAGAAGAGAATGCATCTGGTGGTTTTGTAGTAACAGCACCAACATGTGGAGCAGCTGGAGTAATTCCTGCAATCATATACTATTATTATAAAGATAAAAAAGTTAGTAAAGATACATTAATTGAGGCACTAGCAATCGCTGGTTTATATGGAAACTTAATTAAACAAAATGCAAGTATTTCTGGAGCAGAAGGTGGATGTCAAGCTGAGGTTGGAACAGCATGTGCAATGGCAGCAGCAGCAGTATCATTCTTAGAAGGATTAGACAATTCACAAATGGAATATGCAGCAGAAATAGCAATCGAACATCACTTAGGATTAACTTGTGATCCAGTTGAAGGTTATGTTCAAATTCCATGTATTGAAAGAAATGGACAAGCGGTATTAAGAGCATTTGATGCAATGTTATATGCTAAAACACTTACTAAATTAAGAACAAACTCAGTTTCATTTGACACAGTAGTTAGAACAATGAAAGAAACTGGTGAAGACTTAAAACAAGAGTATCGTGAAACAGCATTAGGTGGACTTGCAACGAATTATTATCGCGAAAATAAATTACAAAAATAAAGAACGGGGTAGTTTTCTTGAAAAAAATTATTATATCGAAAAGTGCAAAAAATAGTGATGAGTTATATGATGTAGTTATCTCTAATATTGAGTTTATCAATGAGGCACATCGTAGAAATCTTACTAATGAAGATTTAAACTATGATAGTCTATGTTCCTATTTTGTTGATGTAATGGATGAAAATGTTTTATATGATGGATTTAAAGGATTTTTATTTAAATCTAGAAATAAAAATATCATTAAAAAATATATTAAAGATGGTTTAAAAATGTTAGGTTTAAAAGAACATGAGGCAATCTTTGATGAATATTTAGATATGATTAAACAATATGATGATATTGATATTTATGATTTAGAAGGAAATGTTGATTTAAACTTCCATGCACTAGATGAAAAATATCGAAAATTAGATTCTCAAAATTTAGAAATTGTGAATGCTAAATTCTTATTGAATCATCCTGATACAATCATTCTTGATTCCAAAGACAAAATAAAATACATTGATGATTTAATTGCTGATTTAGGAGAAGAGGCTTATCAACAAAGAAAGCAAAATTTCTTAAAAATGCAGCCTGGATATGTTAAAGATGTTAATTTCTTATGTGATTTTTTAAATGAGGAATTAGATGCGATTTATCTTGCAAACCTTAATAGATTTCAATATGAATCACATTTACACATCTATTTTAAAACAAAAAGTCAAAAATCTTATTGTTACATTGATTTAGGATTTGAAATTGTTTTGTTAAATGATGATGATGAAGAAATTAGAAGATTTTCACGTAAAAAGCACACTAATTTATAAGGAAGTGATATAGTATGAAACAACCAGAATTAATGAATATAAAAAATGTTACAAGAGATTTTATTTTATTAGATTTATATCGTAAAGATATTATCTTCTACTTTAGTCCATCAACTGTATTCTTGAATGCAATTTCAGCATCAGTTTTGATAAATTTATATTTAAATAATAAAGTAAAATTAGAAAATGGTAATATTGAAATTATTGATGAAACAAGTATTAGAACTTACAATAAATTAATGATTGATTACTTAAAAGAAAATGAATTAAAAACATTAAAAGATACTGCACATGAAGTTTTTCTTGATAGTGATTTTAGTATGGAATTATATGAATTAGTAATCAAAGAATTGTGCGAAGAAAATTTAATTGAAATTGAAACAAAAAAACATTTAATTTTAAATAAAACAACAATCAAATTAATTGATCAAAACTCAGTAAGAGAAGCATATAAAAAATTATTTGATACTTTATTTAATGATGAACAATCA
This sequence comes from Bacilli bacterium PM5-9, assembly GCA_029893765.1. Lineage (NCBI taxonomy): Bacteria > Bacillati > Bacillota > Bacilli > Bacilli bacterium PM5-9. The sequence goes on along the minus strand of JARXZD010000008.1, from coordinate 8,311 downwards.
CAAGAGTTTATTGCACTAGCATTAATAATTGATACATTCTTTTCAGTGGATGATTATTTTGATGAATCAGAACATGAAACAATCAAAACAGCTATTGAAGAATTAAGGAAAACTGAATTGTATCAAGACATTGTTGTATTTAAAGATGTAATTGAAGAGTTCTATCGTTTAACAGCGCAACGTAGTACTAATTATTTTGGTATATAAAATGAAAAAAAAATTATTACTATTGCCATTACTTTTACTTGTTGTTGCTTGTTCTTCAACATCAAATGAAACAACAAACACTGAAACGTTTGGTTATGAAACACTTGAAAATAAAAATCATATTATAAAAGAACTTAGTATTGATGATATTAAAGAAAAAGAAAAAAACAATGATACATATTATCTTATGATAGGTAGACCAAGTTGTTCTTACTGTGTAGATAATATCTTAAATTTTTCTGATAAAGCTATCGAAAACAAAATTGATACAGTTTACTACTATAATTTTGAAGATATTTATTTAGAATTCGAAGAACAAGGTAAGTTAAGCAAAAAAAGTGATGAAGAATTTAAATATTTAGAAAAATATCTTAAATTTGATGGTTCGACACCAGTATTCTTCTTTATTGAAAGTGGACAGTTAATTTTTTCAACTAATAATTTAATGAATGATACTTCATTAAAAAGTTGGGATGATATCTTAACAAAGTTCTTTAGTATGACATATAAATAATTAAATAAATTAGATAATTTAAAACATGATTTCATTTTGAAATTGTGTTTTTTGGGTTCTTTGTCAAGTGATGGGGGCTAGTCCAAAATCACGTAAAGAATAATGAATTAGTCAGCAGAGTTACAATTGTAACTATGCTTTTTTATTAAATTGAAATGTAACATAATTCTTAATTTGAAATTAGTAAATGATCTAAATCCATATGATACTCTTTTTAATAACTTAATTTTATTATTTGTGCCTTCAATAGCTCCATTTGTATATTGAATATCTAAGCTATTTAATACATATTCTTTATTTTCAATTATTGATTTTAATGCTTGCAATACTCTTGGAGATAAATTATTAGATAGATTATCTAAATGACTTTCAAGCATATTTCTGTCTTTATATTCAATCGCCTGAATGAAACGTTGATAATAGTAATAGGATACTTTAAAACTCTCATCAAGGTTAATAAGATAATCTACAATTTGCAGGTCAGTCATCATTTTATTAAAACACCTAGACTTTCGATAATTAAAATTATCAATCTTATTACGATTAGTAAGTAGTAGTTTCCAATATCTTTTGAGTTTATTATAATTGGCTTTATCTTTATTCATTAAATCAATTCTAGTTTTATTTAAAGCTCTATTAATATGTTGAATAATGTGAAACTTATCAAAAATTATTTTAGCATTTTTGAACATCTTTTTAATTAGAACAATATAAGGTTTATACATATCAATAACAATATATTTGACACTATCTCTAGCTTTTTTAGTATAGCGATTAAAGTATTTTTCAAGATTATGAAGTTGTCTATTATCTACAATATCAATAATTTTATGGCTATCAGCATCTAAAAAAAGATAGGACATTTTACCAGAAATATTTTTAACAGATTTAAATTTATCAAAAAGAAGAGAAGAAGGAAGTGAATTAATCATATTAGTCTTAGGAAGGGTATCACTAAAAGAAGCAAGAACACGAGCAACAGTATTAAAAGAAACATTATGTACTTTAGCAATATCCTTTAAAGAAGTAGCATTGGTAAGATTAAGAGCAGACCATATTAGAAATAGAACAATCCATATGTCGTATACTAAACATAAGGTAATCAGACCTTTGCATATAATCTTGTTTGGCATGGTTGTAATCTTCAATCTTTTTAATTCGATTTAACCATTCTCTTTTTATTAATCCATGAAATGATTCAATACATGCATTATCCCAACAATTCCCTTTTCTTGAATAACTTGTAGTTATTCCTTCTAAAATTTCTTTATATTTTTTTGAAGTATATTGAGCTCCTCGATCACTGTGAATTATCAATGCTTCATCATATTCTCTACGCTCTTTTGCTTGCTCAATACATTTCATTACTTCACTTACTTCCATTGTTCTTGATAATGTCCACGCAATTATTTTTCTTGAAAATAAATCCATTACACTACTCAAATATACAAATCCATCTTCTATTGTCCAAATATACGTTATATCTGTACACCATGCACTATTTGGTTTAGTCGGATTAAAGTCTCTATTTAAGATGTTTTTTAATTCACTTGCAAAGTCACAATCTTTTGTTGTAATAGTTTTAGGCTTTATATAATGTGCTTTTAATTTATTTTCTCTCATTATATTACCAACATATTTTTCTGAAAGTGTTTCACCATTTTGTTGTAATATTGCTGTTATTTTAGGTGCTCCATAGATTTGTTTTGAATCATTATGGATTTCTCTGACTAATTGAGTGATGTTTTCTTTTCTTAATTTCATTGGCGATGGTTTTCTTTTTAAAAAATCATAATAACCTGATTTACTTAACTTTAAAACTTTAAGCATATTGGATACACAAGCACCATCATTAGCTTTTAAAGAAACTTGTTTATATGTTTCTTGCTTGTCTATTTTCCCACTATGCCAATAGCCTTTTTTAAGACATCTAAAGCATCTTGAGTATCTTTGAGTTCTTTTCTAAGTCTAGCATTTTCTTTAGCTTCATCACTAGAGTAATTACCAGAACCTCTAGAAACAATAGTATTACCCTGTTGTTCATATTTTTTAAGCCAAGCATGAACAGTACTATCACCAATGCCAAATCTTTTAGCAATATTTAATTTAGATTCTTCAGGATGAGCTAAAACATATTCAACAACTCCTATTTTAAATTCATCAGTGAAACTTGGTTTACTTGCCATAATTAATCTACCTCTTTCTTATTAAATATTAGTTTATGACATAGTAACATTTTATGCAAGTTTCTCACTTTTAACTAGTCCTATTTTTATTCTAGCACTACAATGACTGATTATCTTTTTGTATACTCACTTGGTCTCACATCTATTGTAACACTACAAGATAATATAACTATACATTTGTTGAAAAAAATGATATAATAACTTGTATACTTTAGAAAGGAAAAAATGGAGTAAAAAGAATAAATATTTTTAAAAGGAGAAGAAAGAATGAAAAAAATTAAATATTTTATAACAATGCTAGCGATAGTGTTTTCAATGACAATGTATATAAATGCAAATGAAAATATTATTGATGATAGCCCAAGTGTGAATTTGGCAGAAGAAACTGAAGATAATTTAGTTGAAAGTGATAATAGTGATCAAGCTATAAGCCCCAAATTAAGAACGTTTTCAACTACATCATCTACAACTCTTACAGTACCTAAAGAAGGATTGTATGATAAGACTGTAGACAAAAAGGATGCAAATGGGCATTTAAGTACACGAAGTTTCTACTACAAAAATAAATTAGTGGAAAGAAGATATTACACTTACTCAAGTGCAAATGGATATAGAATGCATACAAAGAATCTATATTGGAGCAACGGTTCATCAATAGAAAGAACAAGAAAATATGCATATAATTCAAAGAATGAAATCTACAATACAAATACTAAAAGATTTCGAGCAAATGGAACAGTAGATTGGTATAATATATATGAAGAAAAAGTTGGAGGAAAAGTAATCGAGTTAAGAAAATATGATACAACGGGAACATATTATACAATGAAATCATTCTATAAAACAGGGACAGGAGTGCTATATAAAAGAGATTATTGGAAAGGTGAAGCACCAAACAGAGTAACACATACTGGAAATTACAATAGTGTAGGATCAGTATGGGTAAATGCAACATATTATCATTATCCAACTAATGTAAAAAAAGAATATATTACATATAATGGCGCAACGAATAATAATATTAGAAAAACATCAACTGGATACAGAACTGATGGTACAAAAGAATGGCATAAAACTTATGATGAGGGAGAATTATATCAAATCACAAATTATGATGTAACAGGAACTAAAAAGACTAAATTTGTAAGTTATAGTGAATTTAATATTGTCGAAGAATTAATTAATTATTATGAAAATGGAAAAATGAAAGAAGAATTTGGGTATACAGGAGAAAATCCAAATATATTAATATATAAATCAATATATAGTGAAGTTGATGGCAGTTTAGATACAGAATGGTTCTATGATAATCAAGGAAATTTAATCGAAGAAATTAATAGTACATTTGATGTTGATACAGAAGTTGTTGAAAAAAATGAAATCAATAATGTAAATCTGAATATTAAAGAGCAAGATGACAAAAATGTTGTATCATATATTGATAGTAATGGATTTAATATGGTAGTATATAATAAAGAGTCTGGTGAAGTAAGTTATAATGGAGAATCAATAGGAGAATTAGAAGAAGTTGTTGAAGAAATTGAAGATAATTCAGGGAGTGTATCAATACTAGCAACAAAAAAGTTAGTTAAAACTTTTAGTGGTAGTATTGATTTAAAAAATGTAAAGAGAGTAGTTGGTATTGTTGCAGTTGTTATTGCAGTTGGTGTGTCAAAGAGTGCTACTATAGCAACAGGAATTGCTAATGTGATCATTTCAACAGGCATAGATAGAGTATACTATACTGGCTATGTATATAAAACAAAATTAAAAAAAGGAAGAAGAAAATATACATATAAGTTTTCAACAAAATATAATTTCTATAAAGACTCAAAAAGAAAGAATTGGATAGGAACAATAGGATAGTGAATGATAAATATATTAAAGTTTATAGGTTTTTTGTACTTATAATTGCGTTATTTTTAAAAGATATTTTGAATTGGTTAGCTGGAGAAAACCTTAGTTATATGGTAATAGTACCTATTGGTATAATATATGTTATAATTTTTCTAGGTCCAATAGATTCATATATATTAATGAAATTGAATGAAAAACAATCATAAAAAAAGAGCAGCTGCTCTTTTTTTCTTTTATGTAATCTCAACCGCACCACTTATCATTTTATTAAATTCTACCTCATGTGATCTTTTAAAGTCAAATATTTTTCTTGGCATTTCATTAATTTTAAACATTATATCTTCAAGATATTGTTGTTCCACTTGATATAATGATTTTCCTTTAGGTATAAATCTTCTCACTATTGCGTTCATTCTTTCATTGCTTCCTCTTTGAAATGAACAATATGGATCACACTTATACAATTTAACTCCTAATCTTTTTGCAGCTATTCCCAATGCTTTAAATTCTAAACCATTGTCTGTTGTAATTGATTTTACTAAAATCTTATTTTCTATAATATAGTTATATATTATTAACAATAGAAGAAGAAAGAGTAAAAGATTTATTACAATGATGACAAAAAAACCTTTTCTTTTTAAGAAGTAAATAAGTATTGATATTAGCAGAGTTGAGAAGTTTAATAAGAGAAGTTTTTTGAAAACCCTTGGATTCAAGATTAGGATGATAAGTACCACATTTAGGACAAAAAGAAGGGGTATAATCAAGAGTAGCATTAATAAGAGTGGCTAAAGAGCCATTTATTAATTGAGTAGATACATTAGAGAAAGAAATATTATTATCTTTAATATTAGTAAAATGTTTGATATAATTTAAATGCATATAATCACGCTCCGTATGTTGTTTTGGCGAATTAATTATACCACGTGATTATATATTTTTTAAATAGAAACAAAAACTGATGGAAGTATCCCCCCATCAGATATTATAGAACCGTTTTTTGTTTATATTGATTATATTTATTAATTAAAATAATTATAAATAGTTGACATATTTAATTATATTGGTTATAATTTAACCTGAGGTGAAAAGTATGAAACTATCTGATTTAAAAAGAGGAGAATCTGCAAAGATAAAAAAAATAAACCTTGACTTTGAATCAACACATCGTTTGATATCGTTAGGTTTTTCATATGGTAATACAATTATCTTTGAAAGAAGTGCTCCATTAGGTGATCCACAGCAATATTATGTTGCTGGTAATTATATAGCAATTAGAAAAGAAGATTCTGCAAAAATTGAGGTGGAAAAAATATGAAAAAAGTAGTATTTTTAGGAAATCCAAATGTAGGAAAATCAGCATTAATAAATGCAATGAGTAAATCTAAAATTAAAGTAGGTAACTGGCCTGGAGTTACAGTTGAAAAAATTGAAGCTAATTTTACCTATAAAAATCAAGAGTTAGACTTTGTTGATTTACCAGGAACATATAACTTTACAAATAATCATGAAGAAAAAGTAACAACCGAAATTTTATTATCTGGTGAGTATGATTTGATTGTCAATGTAGTAGATGCAACAAATTTAGAAAGAAACTTAAATGTAACTTTACTTGCAAGAGAATTAGAGAAACCAATGATTGTATTATTAAATTTCGATGATGATGTTACTAAAAATGGCTTAGTTATTGATACAGTTAAACTACAAAGATATTTACAGATGCCAGTCTTTAAAACATCAGCAATCAAGAATATTGGAATAGATAATGTTTTAAATTACATTGTTGATACTGATTTTGAAAAACATGTTGATTATAATATTTATTATGATAGTGATATTGATACAACAATTGCTCAAATCTATGAAATTTTAGAACAAGATGGTATTGAAGAACCAACATATGGATTAAAATTTCTTGCATATCGCTTGTTTGAAAGAGAACCACATTATACAGTCGTTATACCAGAATCAACACTTGAAAAAGTAAATCATGTAATTAATAGTAGTCCTTTATCATTACAAGATTCAACTACATCACAATTATATGTTAAAAGATATGAACAAATTGAAACAGTTTTAAAAGGAATTATTGATAAAAATGGTGTTTCAAGATATAGAATTACAAAAAAAATAGATAATATTGTTTTAAATAAATGGTTAGGACTACCAATCTTCTTTTTATTTTCAGTTTATTTTTTATCACTTATTTTCAATGTAGCAAATCCTTTTGTCGATTGGATTGATGGCTTTTTCAGTGATTATATTTCATATCATGTTTCAACATGGATTACATCATTTCCAGATTGGGCTCAATCAATGATTATTGATGGCATTATTGGTGGTATCGGTGGAGTACTTGTTTTTACTCCGTTAATGTACTTCATATATTTAATGATGGCAATATTAGAAGAAAGTGGTATTATGTCTCGAATTGCTTTTGTAATGGATAGAGCAATGAGAGGTTTAGGATTAAATGGTAAATCATTTATTTCTTTAATTATTGGTTTTGGTTGCACAGTACCAGCAATCACATCAACAAGAACATTAGAAAGTGAAAAAGCAAGAAAAGCAACTACAATGATGTTACCATTCATTAGCTGTGGTGCAAGATTACCAGTATATGCTTTATTTGGAGCAGCATTCTTTTCAAAAAATTTAGGATTAGTGGTTGCTAGTTTATATGTTTTAGGAATAGTAATTGCTGTAATAGTCGCTTTAGTTTTAAAAGCATTTGGTTTTTATAATGATGATGAAAAAGAAGCATTCACTATTGAAATGCCACCATATCGTATTCCTGAACCAAGAATTTTATTTAAAAATGTAAATAATAGATTAAAAGGATTTTTAAAAAGAGTAATTACATTAATATTTGTGGTTTTATTTGCAATATGGGGATTAAATTATTTCCCAAATGGAAAAGCTGAAGATAGTTATTTGACTAAAGCTACAGAAATAGTTCAACCAATATTTAAACCAACAGGATTTGGCGAATCAAGAGTTGCGATTGCAGCCATTCCAACAGCAATTGCTGCAAAAGAAGCAGTTGTTGGAACAATAGAAACATTACAAGGAATTGAAGAAGCACAATCAAGTGAGCGTCCAGAAGAATCGTACTTTAAAAATCAAGTTAAAGGTTTAGTCGATGCTACAAAGGAAAGTGTTAAAGCAGTAGTTACTTTAAATCTATCATCAATATTTGCTCCAGCACCTGATGATTTGCAAGATGAAACAATCAATACAGCTTCAAATTTATTCAATGGTGATGATGCACAATTAAAAGCATATTCATACATGGCATTTATCTTATTATTAGTACCATGTGCAGTTGCCCTTGTAACAATAAAAAAGGAATTTGGGACTTACTTTATGTTAGAAGTCTTAGCGGTTTCATTGATTGTACCATATGTAGTATCAACACTTATTTATCAAATAGGAAGTTTATTGGAGCTTTGTCAATAATTAGGGGGTAACATAAGTTACCTTCTTTTTTATGTGTAATTGTAAAAAGTGTTATCATTAATATTTTGAATATGTAAACGTATGTTTT